>JBASLQ010000230.1:0-3125 GCA_049656425.1 Sedimentibacter sp. | reverse complement strand
TGATTATATAGTTACAGGCAAAAAAGATTCTAAATTTGGAATTCCTTTAGATGAAGAAGTAATATTTCCTGCAATAGAACAAGCAATAAATTCGAACTATGTAAACTTTATGGGATTTCATTTTCATGTTGGTTCTCAGCTTCATGACAATGAATCACATTTAAAAGCGCTTGACATAGCTTTGAAGTTAATTAAGGATACAAAAGAGAAATATGATTATGTTACACCTGAATTGAATATTGGCGGCGGTTTTGGAATAAAATATACAGATGCAGACAATAAAAAAACATATGCTTATTTCTTAGATCCAATGATGGATAAAATAGAACAGTTTTCAAAAGAACTTAATATAACAAGACCGGAAATAGTTATAGAACCAGGCAGAAGTATTGTTGGAGAAGCAGGAATTACACTTTATACAATAGGAACCATTAAAGATATAAAGGGTATAAGAAAATATGTGTCTGTTGATGGCGGTATGACAGATAATATAAGACCGGCATTATATCAAGCTAAATATGAAGGAATTGCAGCAAACAAAGCTGAAGAACCTAAAACTGAAGTAGTAACAATATGCGGGAAATGCTGTGAATCAGGAGATGTATTAATTCGTGACGCACAAGTTGCTGATGTAAAAAGAGGAGATATATTTGCAATATTTTCAACAGGAGCATATGGCTATACAATGGCAAGCAATTACAATAAAAATCCACTGCTGGCAACTGTGTTGGTTAAAGAAGGCAAATCAGAAATAATAGTTAAAAGACAAAGCTATGAACATATGATTGGAAATGAAATAATTCCAGAATCATTAATGTAAAAAAGTAAAAATGTTAAAATTATAAAGAGGTGAATAAAATGAAATTTACTAAAATGCAGGGTGCGGGAAATGATTTTATAATTATAAACAATATGATACTGGAATTGCCTGTAGAAAGATTATCCGCAATTGCTAAAAAATTATGCCAAAGAAAAGTGTCATTAGGTGCAGACGGATTTATGGTGGTTGATTTTCCGGAAGGGGATGCAGATTTCAAAATGCGGTTTTATAATTCAGACGGCAGCATAGGTGAAATGTGCGGCAATGGAGCAAGATGTATTTCTCGCTACGCATATTTAAATAATATTGCAGGCAAAAAAATGAAGTTTGAAACAACTGCAGGAATAGTCAGCGCAGAAGTTCTTGAGGGTAGGCTTGTAAAAGTATTGCTTAACAATCCAGAAGTAATAAAACTTAATAATGATATAGAAATTGATAATGTAAAATATGAATGCTCATATATAGAATTAGGAAATCCAGGATTACCTCATGCTGTAGTAAAATTTAAAGATCTACAGCACGCACAAGATAGTGAAATATTTCATACGGGAAGAAAAATCAGATATTATGAAGGCTTTGCCAAAGGAGCTAATGTTAACTTCTTTGAGGTAATAGATGGTAATACTGCAATTGTAAAAACATATGAAAGGGGGGTGGAAGATTTAACATTAGCCTGTGGCACAGGTTCAGCATCAACAGCAGTCGCTCTTATACTTAAAGGTTACCTGAAAGGGGACAAAGTTAAAATAATTGTTCCCGGGGGAGAATTGTTTATAGAAATAGAAAGAACTGGTAATAATGTTGATAAACTTTTCCTGATAGGCGATACAAATATAATTGCAGAAGGAAAAATAATGGATGAGGATTTAATTTTATAAGTGAACAGAATAATAAATATTCAATTTGAGTTTCTTTTACATTAGAAAATCTTAGTTAATGCAAAGTAAGGCTTTAAATATTTTAAAATACTAAATTAAGATAACCAATAAATGAAAAGGAGCATTAATATGACTACAAATAAAAAAACTTTTTGGGAAAACTATCGTTTTTCTATTACATTACTGATTTCAATTGCCATAGGCAGTATAATTGGCCTTATATTTGGTGAAAAAGCTATTGTATTAAAACCCTTTGGGGATGTATTCCTGAATTTAATGTTTACAGCAGTTACACCTTTAGTATTTATTACAATAGCAAGTGCTGTAGGCAGCATGGTAAACATGAAACGTTTAGGAAATATTTTAGGCAACATGTTTTTAACTTTTGTAATAACAGGATTAATTGCTGCCATAATAATTCTTGTTGTTGTTAAAGTATTCCCTCCTGCAGCCGGAGCTAATATTACATTTGACACTACAGCTGAATTGGAAGAATTATCACTTGCTGATCAAGTTGTTCAGGCTCTAACAGTAAATGATTTCAGCAAATTGCTTTCTCGTTCAAATATGATGCCTCTTATTGTATTTTCTATAATATTTGGATACTGCGTCAGTGCAGTTGGAGGAGAAAACAATATTGTAGCAAGAGCATTAGATGCATTGTCAGTTATTATGATGAAGTTCATAAGCGTAATTATGATTTATGCACCTATAGGACTCGGCGCATATTTTGCAAGTCTAATAGGGGAGTTCGGACCGCAGCTTTTGGGTGCGTATGGCAGAGCAATGCTCATTTACTACCCAATATGTATTTTATACTTCTTTATAGCTTTTGCAGCATATACATATTTTGCAGGCGGAAAACTTGGAGTTAAAACATTCTTTAAAAATATTATCGAACCTGCTATAACTTCAATTGCAACACAAAGTTCAATTGCTACATTGCCTGTAAATTTAAGTGCAGCTAAACGTATAGGAGTTCCAAAAGATATTCGTGAAATAGTATTGCCTATAGGTGCTACAATGCATATGGATGGAACAGTTCTTTCATCAATATTAAAAATTTCATTCTTGTTTGGTATTTTCGGTCAGGAGTTTTCTGGAATGGGTACATATATTACAGCAATTGCATTATCAATTTTAGGCGGAGTTGTAATGTCAGGTGTACCAGGTGGAGGACTTATAGGAGAAATGCTTATTGTAAATATGTATGGATTCCCTCCTGAAGCTTTCCCAATAATTGCAACAATAGGATTTTTAGTTGATCCTCCTGCAACATGCATAAACTCTACAGGAGATACAGTTGCTGCAATGATGGTTACACGTTTGGTAGAAGGCAAAGACTGGATGTCTAAAAAACTTACAGCACACGAAGAAGTGTGATTTAACTTAAATCAATTAAAAATGCGTTTTGGATAACCAAGGCG
>JBASLQ010000229.1:0-1786 GCA_049656425.1 Sedimentibacter sp. | reverse complement strand
GAGAAAAATGACGTTCCTTATAAATCTCAAAATGATGGTGTAATGCACGCATGCGGTCATGACACACATGCAGCAATGTTGTTAGGTGCTGCTAAAGTTCTTAATGACATCAAAGACGAACTTAACGGAACAGTTAAGCTAATGTTTCAGCCGGGTGAAGAAGTAGCTCAAGGCGCTAAGGCAATGATAGCAGGCGGAGCTTTAGATGGTGTTGATGAAGTGTTCGGAATGCACGTTATGGGAAATTTCCCAACCGGTAAAATAGCCATAGGTGCAGGTGCCCGAATGGCATCTGCAGATATATTCAAAATTACTGTAAAAGGCAAGGGAGGTCATGGATCCATGCCTAATCTTGGAATAGATGCAGTTCTGGCAGCTTCAGCTGTTGTAATGAATTTGCAGTCTATTGCAAGCAGAGAAGTATCTCCTATGGATACTGTCGTTGTAAGTGTAGGCAAATTTATATCCGGTACAAGATTTAACATTATAGCTGACGAAGCGGTATTAGAAGGAACTACAAGATGTTTCAGCTATGAAGTAAGAGAAAATCTTCCGTCAATGATGGAAAGGATTGCTAAATCTACAGCTGCAAGTTATAGGGCTGAAGCACAACTGGAATATAACTTTTTGACAGCACCAACAATCAATGATGAAATATCTACCGAGAGAGCAAAAAAATCCATAGAAAAAATCATGTCAAAGGATGCAATTATGGATATGCCTAAAATGGCAGGATCAGAAGATTTTTCTGAATATCTGGAAAAAGTTCCTGGTGCATTTGCAATAATAGGTACAGCCAATGAAGAAAAAGATACATGTTATTCAAATCATCATGCAAAGTTCAATATTGACGAAGATATGTTAGAACATGGAGTAGCACTTCATGTTCAATATGCCGTAGATTTTTTAAATGACTTGTAAAATATTTTTATAATTCAGACAGAATTAAAAAACAAGCAATTTGGTCATTGCTTGTTTTTTTGCATATATGACTATGTTATTTTACTTTCTCATTAATTCAAGCACTACTCTTGCTGCATTTTCAAAATCATTTATGTTAAGTTGTTCATCAACTGTGTGAACAAGTTCCATTCCGCATCCTATGTTAACAGTTTTAATTCCATTTTTGTTATAAATATTGGCATCACTTCCTCCTCCGGAAGGAACTTTTATAACTTCAAGACCTAGACTGCTGCAAGTGCCTGCAATCATTTCTAAATATTCATCAGTTGTATCAAACACATAGGATGAATAAGTTTCTTCAACATCATACTCAACTTTAGCTCCATATTTTTCAGCTGATTTCAATAAACAGTCTATTATATGATTTGTCTGGTCCTTTAGTTTTTTATTGGAACGGCTTCTTGCTTCAGCTATAATTTCGGCATGCTCTGATACAATATTTGTTGCGCCAATTGCTTTGAATGTACCGATATTGGATGTAGTTTCCTGATCAATGCGAAGTAGTTTCATATTGAAAATTGCTTCTGCACCAACCATTATTGCACTTATGCCTGCTTCTGGACAGCTTCCTGCGTGAGAAGCCTTGCCTGTAATATGAGCGTGTATTTTTGTTTGCCCAGGTGCTTCGGTTATAATTTTGCTTGGACTTCCTCCACTGTCAAGAACAATTCCTTTCTTGGCTGTTAATTTAGAAAATTCAACTTGTTTTGCACCATTGACACCGCCTTCTTCACAAATTGAAAATACAATTTCAATAGGTCTGTGAGGAAGATTTTTTTCCTTTATGGTTCTTACAGCTTCTAAAATAGCAACAACTCCTGCT
>JBASLQ010000228.1:0-3187 GCA_049656425.1 Sedimentibacter sp. | reverse complement strand
ATAAAGGTATATTTAGAAATAATTAAAAACAAAAAACATTGCAGCACAGACGAGGTAGAACAGTATATAAGCATTATTCACAACAAGTCAGAAAAGCTGGAAAATCTCATAAACGACTTGTTCGAGTACACAAAGTTAACCAACAGTGAAGTCAGCTTAAATTATCAATCCATAGATTTAAATCAGTTGCTGTCCCAGCTTATAGAAGAATTTGTTCCTGTTACCAACGCAAACAATGTAACTATATCAAAAGAGTTTTTAAATGAAAAAACTATATTGAATCTAGATCCAGACAAAACAGCAAGGATATTTGAAAATCTGCTGACAAATGCAATTAAGTACAGCATTAAGCCAAGCGATATAAAAGTTAAATTGGAAAAAACAAATGATTTTGTTTTAGTTAGCATTAAAAACAAATGCGATATTATTGAAGCAAAGGAATTAGAAAGAATATTCGAAAGATTTTACAGAATAGACAAATCCAGGTCATCTGAAACAGGCGGAAGCGGACTGGGTCTTGCAATAGCAAAAAGTCTGGCGGAACTTCAAGGTGGAACAATAGATGTTGCCTGTGAAGGTGAGGATATAATTTTCACGGTAAGATTTTGCTGACAAATTAATCAGCAAAGAATTAAGAATAAAAGTAAGTAAATGAATTATTATTTGTCTATATATTATATTAAAATTTGTGATATAGTAGTATCATAGGACAAAATAAGATACTTAATACAGTGTCCTAATCATGACTTTATGGAGTATTTAAAATGAAAAAAATAAATCTTAATATTTTATCAGATCTGGAAATTATGGAAAATCTATTACCTTTAATTAGTTTGTCAAAAGAAGAAGATGAGGATATTTCCTTAAAACACATAAAGGGAATAACCCTTAATGATACTGATATGTCCAATGTATGTTTCAAAGAAACTATTTTTGAAAACTGTAAATTTATTAATTGCTCAATTATAAAATCTGATTTTATAGATGTGTTATTTAAGTCTTGCGATTTATCAAACAGTAATTTAAGTGATGGATATTTTAACAGATGCGAATTTAACTCCTGCAAAGCTGTTGGCGTAAATATTCAAAACGGTAATTTGCAGAACATAGAAATATCAGACAGCAATTTTAAATATGCTAATTTTGATTTATCTAAATTTAAAGATGTGAATATTTCAAATAGTGATTTAAGCAATGGAAACATTTCAGAATGCAAGCTGAAAAGTCTTGAGCTTAATGGAGCAAGTTTTATAAATACTAACTTTTTCAAGACACCGCTTAAAGGAATTGATTTTACCGACAGCTTTATTAATGGGATTATCGTATCTGCTGAAGAATTAAAGGGTGCTGTTGTCAGCGTAATTCAAGCATCAGAATTAGCAAAATTATTAGGTGTGATTGTAAAATAAAAAACTATTTAAAAAAAATAATAAAAAGCTTTGCAAATTATAAAAAAAGGTATATAATATCGAAAAACAACATATTATTAAGCTATGATTAAAGCTACGATTTATGAATTTCTTAAGAGAGCCGGTGGTTGGTGCGAATCGGTGAAAGGCAAAATCTTTCCACTTTAGGAGCTGTCGGTGAAGAATCGAAGGTCAGTATCCTTTATAATACTTTTCGAGTGGCCGGCTTCATAATGAACTGGCAATTTGGGTGGCAACACGGTTCTTTCGTCCCATATATATGAGATGAGAGATTTTTTTGTTTTCAGATAAAATATTGGAGGTTAATTATGTTAGATTTAAAATTTGTAAGAGAAAATCCTGAAATAGTAAAACAAAATATTAAAAATAAATTTCAGGACAATAAGTTGTCCTTAGTGGACGAAGTAATTTCATTAGATGTTGAAAGCAGAGAAGCAAAACAAAAAGCAGATTCATTAAGAGCAGAAAGAAATAAGATTTCAAAAGAAATAGGCGGTCTTATGGCCAAAGGCAAAAAAGACGAAGCTGAAGAATTGAAAAATCAAGTTACTAAAGATTCTGAACTTTTAGCTGAATTGGAAACAAAAGAAAGTGAATTGGATGAAAGAATCAAAAAAATAATGATGACAATCCCAAATATCATTGACCCAAGTGTTCCAATAGGCAAGAATGACAGTGAAAATGTTGAAGTTCAGCGTTACGGCGAACCCGTTGTTCCTGATTTTGAAATTCCTTATCACACTGAAATAATGGAAAAATTCAATGGATTAGATTTGGAAAGCGCAAGAAAGGTAGCCGGAAACGGATTCTATTACTTGATGGGAGACATTGCAAGACTTCATTCAGCTGTAATATCTTATGCAAGAGACTTTATGATTAACCGCGGATTCACATACTGCGTACCACCTTTCATGATCAGAAGTGAAGTTGTTACAGGTGTTATGAGTTTTGCGGAAATGGATGCAATGATGTACAAAATCGAAGGCGAAGATTTATATCTCATTGGAACAAGTGAACACTCTATGATTGGTAAATTCATAGATACAATACTTCCTGAAACTGATTTGCCTCAAACATTAACAAGCTATTCACCTTGTTTCAGAAAAGAAAAGGGAGCTCATGGAATCGAAGAAAGAGGAGTATACAGAATTCATCAGTTCGAAAAACAAGAAATGATAGTTGTGTGCAAACCTGAAGACAGCAAAATGTGGTATGACAAGTTGTGGCAGAATACTGTTGACTTGTTCCGTTCATTGGATATTCCTGTAAGAACTTTAGAATGCTGCTCAGGAGATTTGGCAGACTTGAAAGTTAAATCTGTTGATGTTGAAGCATGGTCTCCAAGACAGAAAAAATATTTTGAAGTTGGAAGTTGCTCTAATTTAGGTGATGCTCAAGCTCGCCGTTTAAAAATACGTGTTGCAGGAGAAGAAGGAAAATACTTTGCACACACATTAAACAATACAGTTGTAGCACCTCCTAGAATGCTGATTGCATTTTTGGAAAACAACTTAAACGAAGATGGTTCTGTTAACATACCGGCAGTATTGCAGCCATACATGGGAGGCATGACAGTAATCAAATAAGTATAAACATTAAAAAAATATACAAATCACAAAAGCAGCTTGAATTTAAAGCTGCTTTTGTAAAAAGTTGTAAGATATATAATAAATGAACTTTAAAATCTACTATATTGTCTTAAAAATGGAAAGAGATGATTCTTAAAATGACAATGGAAAATCAAAATAATGAAAAAC
>JBASLQ010000227.1:0-10623 GCA_049656425.1 Sedimentibacter sp. | reverse complement strand
ATATAAAACCGGTTGTATTGTGAATTTAATTTGATATAATAGAAGAGGAAATACAGAATTTATTTCGTGGAGGTTTTACAAATGAATGCATATATTGAAAGAGTAATTAATCAAGTTAAAAAGAGAGATTCTAATGAGCCTGAATTTATTCAAACAGTTGAAGAGGTTTTGTATAGTTTAGAGCCTGCAATTGATAAACATCCGGAATATGAAGCGGCAGGATTGTTAGAAAGACTAGTAGAACCGGAAAGAAGCATATCATTTAAAGTTTCATGGGTTGACGATAAAGGCAAAGTGCAAGTTAACAGAGGATACAGAATTCAGTTTAACGGAGCTATAGGACCTTACAAAGGTGGATTAAGATTTCATCCATCAGTATATACAGGCATAATGAAATTTTTAGCATTTGAGCAAACATTTAAAGATTCATTAACAGGTCTTCCTATTGGAGGAGCAAAAGGTGGTTCTGATTTTGACCCAAGAGGAAAATCAGATTCAGAAGTAATGAGATTCTGCCAGGCTTTTATGACTGAATTATATAGGCACATAGGCCCGGATATTGACGTTCCGGCAGGAGATATAGGAGTTGGAGGAAGAGAAATCGGATATCTTTATGGTCAATATAGAAGAATAAAAGGAGCTTTTGAAAATGGAGTATTAACTGGTAAAGGAATACCATACGGCGGAAGCTTAGCAAGAACAGAAGCGACTGGTTATGGAGCTGTTTACTTTATGCAGGAAGTATTTAAACATTTTGGAGAAGATGTTGCCGGAAAAACTTATGTAATTTCCGGATTTGGTAACGTAGCATGGGGTGTTACTGCTAAAATAGATGAATTAGGCGGTAAAGTTGTAGCATTTGCTGGTCCAGACGGATATGTTTACGATCCAGACGGAGTTAAAGGCGAAAAAATAGATTACATGCTTGAAATGAGATCTTCAGGAAGAGATAAAGTTCAAGATTATGCAGATAAATTTGGAGTGGAATTCTTCCCAGGACAAAAACCATGGGGAGTTAAAGCAGATGTTTATATGCCATGTGCTACTCAAAATGATGTAAATATGGAAGAAGCAAAGAAAATAGTTGCAAGTGGAGCTAAATACTATATAGAAGTTGCTAACATGCCTACTACAAATGACGCTTTGAAATTTATTCAAGACAGCGGTATGGTTGTTGCCCCTTCAAAAGCAGTTAATGCTGGCGGAGTTGCTACATCAGCATTGGAAATGAGCCAAAATTCAATGAGATACAATTGGACATTCGAAGAAGTAAATGAAAAACTTCATCAAATAATGGTTAACATCCACAATAATTCAGCTGCAGCAGCAGAAGAAGTTGGATTAGGATATAATTTAGTAGCAGGAGCTAACTTAGCAGGATTTAAAAAAGTTGCAGATGCTATGATGGCACAAGGTATAATTTAATTAGGTTAATATAAAAGAATAGCAAGGATTAATTTCCTTGCTATTTTTAGCTCATTATTTATTAAGTATTAATTATTTAAATAAATGTATTTTTCCGGTATCATTTAAATATTTGACTAAAATTGCTATGACCGGAGCTATGATGAAGCCTACGAAACCAAACAATCTGAGGCCCGCATACATTGCAGTAATTGTAATTATAGGATGCAAACCTATTTGATGACCAACAATTCTTGGCTCAACAATATTTCTTACAACAGTAACTGTAACATATAAAATTAATAATCCACCGCCAAGTCTGTAATTATCTAAAATCAATTCAACAATTGCCCACGGAATTATAATGCCGCCAGTGCCTACTATTGGCATTATGTCAAGTATAGCAACTATTGCTGCAATAGGCAGTGCATAAGTTACATCAAGAATTGTCAATCCTATCAATAATTCAACAAAAGTAATAAACAATATTAATATGTAAGATTTAATCATTTTCCATAAAGTGCCAGTTAAAAAAATTCGGGCTTCCTGAAATGTCGCATTGAATTTATCAGGCAGCTGACGCTTTATAAATGTTGTAAGGTTGTTGTACTCAACACTGATGAATACGGACAATACAATTGTAAAAATAACTGATATTAAATATAACGGGAAATTTGATATTAGTGTAGTTACAAATAGAACAACATTAATTGATACATTTTTAATGATATCAGAAATGTAACTTATTCCGTTTGTAATAACCTGAGAAATAGTATTTGCTGCATCTGGTGATATGGTTTCTGTATTTGCCACAATCCAATCATTAAATTCCAGAAGTAATGGTTCTAACCTGTTAAAATACAAATCTGGCATAACATTGAATAAATCAGTTATCTGTGCAAATAAAAATGTAAAAAGCAGCCATATGATTATTGCTACTACAGCATAAAACATAGCAACTACAAATAAAGCAACTCCTTTTCCTGTGCTGTTTACTAATCTGTTTACCAGTTTAGTCACAGGTCTGAGCGCAAGGGCTATTAAAAATCCTATAATAAATGGCATAACCCAATGGATCATATAAACAAAAATAAAATATAAAACTGCATATACTGTTACTATAAAAGCTACATTTATAATAAATTTTTTCTTGTCATTTTCAGTCATTTATTAATCCTCTTCATAAATATTTATTTCTATAATTATATTATTAATATAGATTATTTGCAAGAAACAAAAAATTTAATTATATATAATAAAAATCGGTTGAATAAGAAGTTTGCTTATATTATAATTAGAATTATTGTTTTTTATAATTAAATTGAATTTCAATAATTTTTTTATTATTAAAGCAATCAACAATTCAAATAACATTTCATTTTCTTTTAAACTTTTCAATTTGAAAAGGATTGTAAGTTTGTTATATTATATAATATATATTTTTATGGCAAATATTAGTCTTATAAAAAATTTCATAAAGTTTTTTAAACGCTTTAATTATTGAAAATAAACAATCCATCGTAAAAACTAAATTTCCTTATAACCTTTTTAACAAATTGGCACAGTTATTGCTTGATAGTAGGTGAGATTAAAAAACTGTACCAATTCCGGAAGTGGTAGATGTTTTTATTAAATGTATCAAGCTTGATAATATTTAAAACGAAAATATCATAAAAAAAGATTATGGAGGAAGAACCAAAATGATGGAGAAAACAAGGGATTTTTTAGTAAAAATAGGTTTGCCTGCAGGAGATGCATTTGACCTGCCAACTTCAGAAAAGAGATTTCCAGGGGGAGCACATTTTGGAATTGAAGTTCCAACAATTAATACTGCATTGGCATGTAAGGCTCTTATAGATGAAGCTGAAAAATTAGGAATTCAA
The DNA here is from genome assembly GCA_049656425.1 of Sedimentibacter sp. GTDB lineage: Bacteria > Bacillota > Clostridia > Tissierellales > Sedimentibacteraceae > Sedimentibacter. Next base: position 7,336 of record JBASLQ010000227.1, on the reverse strand, counting down.
ATTAACAGGGTAGATGAAACTTATGGCGCTTTTCGACATACATTTGCTGAGTTAAAAGAGTATGCTGCTATATGTAAAGCTCACGGTGCCGCACTTAACTTTTCGATTGGACCTAGAGCTGCATATGATACAAGTGCTACTCGTTTAAGTGAACAAGGAAGAGTAATTGCTTACAGACTTAGAGGAGAAGAACAAGTTGCAAGAGCGTTAGAAGATGCAAAACGTATTGCAGAAGCTGGTATTAGAGGACTATTAGTATACGATGAAGGTATGTTGTGGGTATTAAATGAAGCCAGAAAGAATGGAGAACTTCCTGCAGAAATGAAGTTTAAAAATTCAGCACATAATGGGCAAGGAAATCCAGCAAGCTTTAAATTGTTAGAGAGCTTGGGCGCTGACTCAGTAAACCCTGTTAGAGATTTAAGTTTACCAATGTTAGCTGCATTAAGACAAACTATTAATATACCTCTGGATCTTCATACAGATAACCCTCCGGGATCAGGCGGATTTATTCGTGTTTATGAAGCACCTGAAATGGTACGTTGTTGTGCTCCTGTTTACTTAAAGACTGGTAATTCATGCGTAGCAGGCCATGGGCAGCTGACAACAGCACAAAATGGTGTAGATATGGCAAGACAGGCTTCAATCGTATTAGAAATGGTACATAGATATTATCCGGAAGCAATTCAGTTAAAAGCTGGAGAAGCAGCTCCGCAAATTTCAGATGTAAAAGAGCTTGAACCTGCATTAGCATATTAAATAAACCGCATAATTATTTTCTCTCCTGTGTTTTATAGTGGAATTTAAGCACAGGAGAGTTATAATATTACAATATAATAAATTAGCTGAAGGGAGAAAAGCAGATGAGAGAAATTAATGTAGAAGATATAACCAAGACAGTTGAAAAACTTTGCATAGAATCTAATTATTATCTTCCACAGGATGTTAAAAAGGCACTAGAAGACGCAGTTGACAAAGAAGAGTCACCTCTTGCCAAAGAAATATTGGCAGATATATTAAAGAACCAGGAAATTGCAAGAACCAACAATGTTCCAATTTGCCAGGATACAGGGCTTGCAGTAATTTTCCTTGAATTGGGTCAAGAAGTAATATTTGTTGGGGGGGATTTTAATGAAGCAATAGATGAAGGTGTTAGAAGAGGCTATAAAAATGGCTACCTTCGTAAATCAGCAGTTAATGATCCTTTTATGGTCAGAAAAAATACAGGGGACAATACCCCGGCAATAATTCATACTAAAATCGTTCCCGGTGATAAAGTTAAATTAATATTGGCTCCAAAGGGCGGCGGCAGCGAAAACATGAGTGCACTGGCAATGCTTAAACCATCAGACGGAGTAAACGGCATAAAAAAATTTGTACTTGATACTGTTGATAAAGCCGGTTCAAACCCATGCCCCCCTATAATTGTAGGTATTGGAATAGGCGGAACAATTGAAAAAACAACCTTAATTGCCAAACAATCACTGCTTAGAACAGTGGGTGAGCATAATTCAAATCCTGAAGTGGCAAAACTTGAAGCAGAATTGCTTGAAGAAATCAACAAGCTTGGTATTGGACCACAGGGATTCGGCGGAAGAACTACAGCATTAGCTGTAAATATTGAAACTTTTCCTGCCCACATTGCAAGCATGCCTGTAGCTATAAATATTCAATGTCACGTAGCAAGGCATAAAGAAGCAACTATATAATGACTGGAGGTTGTGAGGATGTCAAAAATAATAAATTTACCGTTAACTGATGAATCGGTTAATGATTTAAAAGCAGGTGATAGGGTACTGTTGAATGGAATTATGTATACTGGACGTGATGCTGCCCATAAAAAACTTGCTGAAGCAATTCACAAGGGAGAAAATCTCCCGATGGACATAAAGGATCAAACAATTTATTATGTTGGTCCATGCCCTGCAAAGCCCGGACAGGCAATTGGTTCTGCAGGACCTACAACAAGCGGAAGAATGGATGCATATGCACCTCTTTTAATGGATAATGGTCTTAAAGGGATGATTGGCAAAGGACTTAGAAACCAACAAGTAGTTGATTCAATAATTAAAAATAATGCAGTTTATTTTGCTGCCATAGGAGGAGCCGGTGCACTTTTGGCAGAAGCAATCAAAGAAGCAGAAATAATTGCTTTTCCAGAGTTGGGAGCGGAAGCAATATACAAGTTGAGAGTTGAAAATTTCCCTGTAACTGTAATAATTGATAATGAGGGAAATGATTTATATAAAATAGGCAAAGAACAATATAAAAAATAGGAAGGTACATATTATGTCATTAAGAGATGATGCATTAAAACTTCATAAGGATAATCAAGGTAAATTAAATATAATGAGCAAGGTTCCGGTAACAGACAAAGAAAGTCTTAGTCTGGCATATACACCGGGAGTTGCTGAACCGTGCAAGGAAATAGAAAAGGACGTCAATACTGTATATGATTATACATCAAAAGGAAACATGGTTGCAGTAGTATCTGATGGAACAGCAGTTTTAGGACTGGGTGACATAGGTCCGTATGCAGCCATACCTGTAATGGAAGGAAAAGCAGTGCTGTTTAAAGAATTTGGTGGAGTAGATTCTTTCCCAATTTGCCTTAATACAAAAGATCCTGATGAAATAGTAAGAATTGTCGAAATGATTGAACCAGTATTTGGTGGCATAAACTTAGAAGATATATCAGCACCAAGATGCTTTGAAATTGAAAGAAGATTAAAAGAAAAATTATCAATTCCAGTATTTCATGACGATCAGCACGGAACTGCAATAATAGTTTTAGCAGGTCTAATGAATGCATTAAGACTAACTAAGAAAAAAATGGAAGATATAATAGTTGTAATAAACGGTTCAGGTGCTGCAGGCATAGCAATATCAAAAATGATTCTTAATGTTGGTGTGAAAGATATGCTTCTTGTTGACAGAACCGGAATTATTTATCAGGGAAGAGAAAAGGGAATGAACTGGGCAAAAGAAGAAGTGGCTTTAGTGACAAATAAAAATAAAAAATCCGGCAATTTAGCAGATGCAATTGTTGGCGCAGATGTATTCATTGGTGTATCACAGGCTAACATTGTTACAGAAGAAATGGTTAAAAGCATGAATACAGATGCCATAATTTTTGCAATGGCTAACCCGGTACCTGAAATAGATCCTGACCTGGCTAAGAAAGCAGGAGCAAGAGTTGTTGGAACAGGAAGAAGCGATTATCCAAACCAGATAAACAATGTATTGGCTTTTCCAGGAATATTCAGAGGAACATTTGATGTTCGTGCAAAGACTATTAATGAAGAAATGAAATTAGCAGCAGCAAATGCTTTATCTGAATTAATATCAGATGACGAACTTACAGAAGATTACATAATTCCAATGCCATTTGACAAAAGAGTAAGACCTGCAATTGCAAAAGCAGTAGCACAAGCTGCCAGAGATTCAGGTGTAGCACAACTATAAGATGCAAATTGAAAAGGTTTTTAATATAACTGTTTGTAGATTCTTGGCACATATTCCAAGTACTAGAGGTGGCGGTAAGAAAGATAAAATCTTAACCGTCACTCTTTAATCTATATTTTGTTTATAGTTAAAGTGCGTATTATAGTACTATTTATCATATCATAATAATATAATTTTCTCCAAAATTCACCAAAATTTTCTATGTTCAAACACTACAAGTTATGATAAAATTTAATAAATAAATATTTTTAGCTGTTTTCAATAATAAAATTCTATATAAAATACAATAAAGTCTTTTATATAAATTGAATTTGTTAATACTTTTCAAAATGCATTTCATATTTTTTTCAAACATTTCAATTTGATAACATACAATTTATAATATTATGTATTTTATATTTATATATCAAAAAATTTCTGAAATATAATTTATAAAATATATTTAGAACTCATGAATTGTTAAAAATGAGCCATCCATTATAAATACAAAATTTCTTTATAACCTTTTGAAAAATTGGCACATTTATTGCTTCATATTTAATTAAGATTAAGAACCATACCAGTTCCGGAAATGGTTGATGTTTTGTTAGAAGTACTAAGTTTTATAATTTGAAAAACATAAATATCATAAAAAAATTATGAAGGAAGAACCATATTGATTGATAAAACAAAGGACTTTTTAGAGTAAAGTGAACAAGGCAGCATAAAGACATATAAGTGAAGAACAAGTATCAAGATTTTTAGAAGATTATTAAGATATAACTTAAGCTGGAAGCGGAAAATTAATAGTTTATGATGAAGTTATTTTATAGGTATTAGATGAAGCGCCTTGCGAACGATTTCGGGAATTTGTGATTAGTAATATTTATAAGTATGAGTCAAGGGGGATTAATGTGAGTGGTAAAACTATTAGTGAGAAAATTTTTTGCTTGCACAGCGGTAAAGACGTTAAAGCAGGAGATATAGTTGTTGCAAATTTAGATTATATGATGGGACATGATGGTTCTTTTCCATTGGCAATAGAGGTAATGAGGGAAATGGGAAGGGAAGAGCCTTTTGACTCCAAAAAAGTTGGCGCAGTAATTGATCATTATACACCAAGTCCTAATGAAAAAGTTTCATCGTTACACAAGATGATGAGAGAGTATTCATTAAAATATGGTTGTAATTTATTTGATATTGGAGAAGGTATATGTCATCAGATAATTCCTGAATCTGGAAACATATTACCAGGGAATTTGGTAATTGGAGGTGATTCCCATACATGCACTTATGGTGCACTTAATGCATTTTCCACAGGAGTAGGATCCACTGAGCTCGCAGTTGCTATTGTTACAGGAAAATTATGGTTTAAGGTTCCAGAAACTATAAGAATTAATATTGTAGGTAGTATTCCTTCTTTTGTGTATTCTAAAGATATAATAATGTCAATAATTGGACAATTTAAATCAGATGGAGCAAATTATAAAGCTGTAGAATTCCATGGTGAAGCGATAGAGCAATTAAGTATGGAGGCACGTTTTACTATATCAAATATGGCAGTTGAAATGGGTGCAAAAGCAGGATTAATGATTGCAGATAGTAAGACAAAAGAATGGCTTGCTGATAAAACAAAAAAAAATCTGGTCCCCATATCACCTGATAATGATGCAAAATATGAAAATATGGTTGAATTTGATATTTCTAAACTTGAACCGCAAATTTCTACACCTCATAATGTTGAAAATTCAGTTTCTGTAAATGTTGCAGAAGGAATAAAAATACAACAGGCTAATATAGGATCATGTACTAATGGTAGAATTGAAGATTTAGAAATAGCTGCTTCTATATTGAAGGGAAAGAGAGTAAATCCTAATGTAAGGTTGATTATTACTCCTGCATCTCGAAATATATATATAGAATCGTTAAAAAGAGGATTGCTGGAGATATTTGTTGAATCTGGAGCAATAATTGTACCTCCAAGTTGTGGTTGGTGCTGTGGTACTTGCAATGGTATTCCAAGCAATGGTGAAAACGTTATTGCAACTTCAAATAGAAACTTTAAAGGAAGAATGGGAAATAACACGGCAAATATATATCTTGCTTCACCAGCTACAGTTGCTGTTTCAGTTCTAGCAGGGGAAATTACGGATCCTAGAAAATGGGAGGGCGTTTAAATGAGCGAATATGGTAAATCACATAAACTAGGAGACAATATAAACACTGATTACATCATTCCTGCAAAGCGAAAAAGAGATACATTGGATATGAAAGAATTATCTAATTACCTTTTAGAAGATTATGATTCTTCGTTGAGAGCTAGTATTCATGAAGGAGACTATTTAGTTGCTGGTTGGAATTTTGGATGTGGGTCATCAAGAGAAGTAGCTCCAAGAGTAATATCAAGTGCAGGTATAAAGGCGGTTATTGCAAAATCTTTTGGAAGAATTTTTTATAGAAATGCAATAAGTACTGGATTAATTCTGTTTGAATGCGATACGGATAAGATAGAAAATGAAGATGAATTAGAATTAATGTTGGATAAAGGCCAAATTGTAAATATTACGAAATCTCAAGTTTATATAGGCAAAAAATTGCCTATGATTATGTTGGATATATTGAATTCCGGTGGTTTAATTAAATATTTAGAGAAGTATGGAGATTTTAAATTATAACATATATATAATATTTTTAAGAAAAGGATAATATTACAAGGGAGCATATTTATGGATAATAATCGTATTGGGAAAATAGGTTTTAGTATTATTGAAAATATTAATAGACCAGAAAAAGTTGTTTATGATAAACTGGCTAATTATACAACTCCTAATCTTAGTGATGCAATGAATAGATTTAGAACCATGGCTTCATCAATTAAACCTATCCATGAAAATTGCAAATTTATGGGGCCGGCTGTAACAGTAAGAGTTAGACCTGGTGATAATTTGATGGTACACAAGGCTATTGATATTGCTAAACCTGGTGATGTAATTGTAATTTCAACAGGTGACTGCAGTACAAATGCAGTCTGGGGGGAATTAATGACTAGAGCAGCTCAAAAAAAAGGAATAGTAGCGGCAGTCATAGAAGGTGGAGCTAGAGACATAAATGAAAATAAAGAATTAAAATTTTCAATATTTGCCAAATACGTTGTAGCTAGCGCTTGTGATAAAGATGGACCAGGAGAAATAAATGAAGCTATTAGCTGTGGGGGTGTAGTTGTATGTCCTGGTGATATAATAGTTGGAGATGAAAATGGAGTAGTTGTGATTCCACCGGAATTGGTTAATGAAGTAATAAAAAACACTGATATAAAGGTAAATTATGAGAGAAAAAGGATTGCGGATATAGATAAAGGTATGATTATTTCTGAAGATATTGATGAAATATTAAGAAAAAAAGGTGTGATTATTTAACATTACTCTCTTTAAGTTTAAAGATAAAATAAGATTTTACAATTTGTAAGTGGTTAATAATACATTAATAATATAGAAAGAAGATGATATATATGAAGAATTTAATTGCATTTATAGGATTTGGAGAAGCTGCTTTTCATATTGCAAAAGGTTTAAAATCAGAAGGGTTGAATGATATAATTGCATATGACGTTAATCAAAATGATGAAAAAATGGGTCCCATAATTAAAAAGAGGTCAGAAGAAGCAGGCGTTACTCTTGCTGAATCGTTAGAAGAAGCTTACACTACATCAGATTTTGTTGCATCATTAACTAGTGCTTCAGTAGCATATGTTGTTGCTAAACCAATTATTACACAACTAGTTGCAGGTCAAACTTATATAGACATGAACGCAGCATCGCCTACTGTAAAAGAAAATATTTCGAAAATAGAACATGCAGACGGCGTTATGTTTTGTGATGCAGCTATTATGGGT
>JBASLQ010000226.1:0-3115 GCA_049656425.1 Sedimentibacter sp. | reverse complement strand
GTTTTTCATTTTCATCCAATTCATTTTGATATTCTTGTAACTTTCTTTCTGGAATCATGTTTATCGCCTCACTAATAAAAGATTCTTTCTAATACTAATATAGACCATAATATAAATATTTACAAGTCAAATTTAATAATTCCCTTAATTTTACAATATGTCACAAAATAATTTTCTTGCCCAACATAATAACTCATTAACTCAAGTGCCTGGCACCGACACTTCATTCTGAATATTTTTATGAATGAAGTAAAACATGAAACTAAAATAGTAAGCTAAAGAAATTAAAACTTATATTGCTGAGCCTTGCACAAAAATTACGGGGCTTTTTAGTATAAAAAAATAATGATGAGTTATATGTACAAGATAGACATTTAAATTTAACCTTTTTGATAGGTTGAATTAACTATAAAAACTACAATTAATAAATTTTCTAACTTCTTAAAATGAGAAAATTTTCAGATTGATTTTATATGAATCTCAGAAGGTTGAGGTTTAATGGATATAGTTCATAAATATAATTATTGGAATGAGGAGAAATATGCTAATAATAGAAAATTTAACTAAAAAATATGGAGACTTTACAGCAGTCGATAACCTGTCTTTAAAGGTTAAGGAACAAGCAATTTTTGGATTTCTCGGCCATAACGGCGCTGGAAAGACAACAACTGTATCAATGCTGACGACGTTGATCCTTCCTACATCAGGGGTGGCTTCCATTGACAGCTATGATGTAGTTAAAGACAATTTAAAAGCGAGAAATTTGCTAGGGTATCTCCCTGAAAATGTGACTCTATATGGCGACCTAACTGCTGTGGAAAATTTAAGATTTTTCGGCAAACTTTCTGGGGTTAAGAATGTGGAAGCAAGCATTGAAGAAACATTGAAACTACTTGATTTTAATGAATGGAAAAATCGGAAGGTGAAAACTTATTCAAAAGGTATGAGACAGAGAATAGGCATTGCACAGGCTATTTTACACAATCCTAAAATCTTATTTCTTGATGAACCTACGTCAGGACTTGATCCACAGGGTACAAAAGAGCTAAGAGATATATTGCTCATGCTGAATAAGGAACGTGGGACGACAATTTTTATGAATACTCATCTTCTGTCAGAAGTAACTAAATTATGTACTGATATTGGCATCATCAGTAAAGGAAAACTTCTACTGGCAAATTCGATTAAAAACATAGAAAACGAGTTTCCGGAAGAGAAATCCCTTGAGGAAATATACTTTAAAATAGAGGGTGGAAAAAAATGAGCGGAATCTTTATTATCGCCCGAAAGGAAATTAAAACTGCATTTCGTGATAATATCTTTTTGATTATAACAGGGTTGTTTGTCTTGTTATCTGCCATATCTGTGTATATAGGGTCCAGCACGAAAAATGCGGAATTGCAGGCATACCAAAGTATTGTACAGTTGCTTCAAAATCAGGGGGCAACAAGCTTTCCTCCGCAGCCAGAAATATTTCATTTGTCGGTTCTAAGCAATATCATAAACTATGTAAGCATGATTGGAGCTGTCGTGGCAATTTTTCTCGGGTTTGAAACTTTCAGCGGAGAGAGAGACAAGGGTACTTTGAAATTGATTGCAGTAAGACCTGTATACAGGGATCAGATAGTGACAGGAAAACTTATGGGTGGCGGCATAGTAATCAGTGTATTACTTGGCATTGTTCTGATTTTTAATCTTGTACTTTTTAATCTTGTTTCTGGTATGACGCTGCCGATAAATGAAATTATCAGGCTGTTTGTATTCTTTGTGACTGCTTTTGTCTATATGATGATTTTTTACACAGCAACCATGTATGTTTCACTTAAAACAAATGACAGTACATTTGGTTTTATGTTGATGATGATTATTTGGCTGGCAATTTCTTTTGTTCTTCCTCAACTAGCGGACAGCCAAAGAAGCTTTGCTTATGCTTTGAATTCTACAGCGCAGACAGTTACACAGGTGCCATCAGATACATTGGTTTCAAAGACAATTGAACTGTTTTCGCCTGCTGTTCAATTTCAAAATATAGGCAGGAATTTGCTTCAGGTAGTTCCTGAAACTGCAAATATTGGAATTGGCACATTGCTCATAAGGCAAATAGGAGCAATAGCAGAAATCTTAATTCCGGGTTTGACGGTCCTTCTTTTATCATATAAGGCTGCTCAGAAGGAGGAAGTGATATGAAATATTTAAATAAAGCAATATTGCTATTTAGCATGTTAATAGTTATGTTGGTTTCCTCTGTATCTATAGTATCCGCAACTGAAGTAAATAGTACAGAATTCTTATCTGGATGTAAGTTGTCTCCAGGAGAAATCAAAACAGTAACATTTTTTATCAATAACAATGATACGGTAGAGCATAGATATAAGCTAGCTACGGATGGCTTTACAAACGGCTATGAAATATATTTTTCTTCTGATGGAAATTCGGTAGAAAATGCAACAGTACCAGCAGGGTCAAATTCGCAGATTGATTTGAACATAAATCTGAAGGGCAGTGCTCTGGTTAATAACGACAAGCTTACAGTAAAAGCTGTCCGCGAAGATGGAAAAGAAAATATAATCGGAATCTCAATTCAGATTAATAAAGACTATGTATTATCTGTCAGCAGCATGCTTAATAAGGTTGAGGTGTTAAATGGCAAGACAACTGAATTTAATTTTTCAGTAACTAACAATGGGTCAAAGGACTTGAAATCTGTAAGAATTGAACCGGAACTGCCATATAAATGGATTGTCAGCCAGAGCAGTGATACCTTAACTGATCTAAAATCCGGAGAAACTGAAACGTTTAAGATGACAGTTGATATCCCCAGTTCACAGGCAGCCGGAAATTTTATGTCAAAGTTTACAGCAATAAGTGATGAAACGAAAAGTGAGCTGCTCAGCATACCGGTAACAGTGAAAACCAGCTCAAATATTGCCTATTGGATGATTGGTACCGTGGTTTTGATTGCAGGGGTAACACTGATACAATTTAAAAGACATGGGAGAAGGTGATGAGAAATGATAATTGAAATTGCAAAAAAAGAAATAAGAGATGCTTTGAGAAACAAATTGTTTCTCAGCATTCTGGCTTTACTTCTTGTACTTATCATTGTTTCAATTGT
>JBASLQ010000225.1:0-6167 GCA_049656425.1 Sedimentibacter sp. | reverse complement strand
CTATATTTATATCATGTGTTGCCATTATAACTGTTGTCCCTCTTTTATTAATTTCAGTGAGGATTCTCATAATTCCCTTTGATGTCTCAGGGTCCAGGTTTCCGGTAGGTTCGTCCGCAATTATGGTTTCAGGTTTATTTATAACAGCTCGAGCTATTGCAACTCTTTGCTGCTCCCCTCCAGACAGCTCGTCCGGATAATGTTTTGCTTTGTCGCTTAAACCTACCATACTAAGTACCAATGGCACTTCTCTTCTGATGTTTTTTGAATTACAGCATATCATTTCCATTGCAAATGCTATGTTTTCATAAACTGTCATTTTAGGAAGCAGCCTGTAATCTTGAAAAACAAAACCAATTTTACGTCTGTGCTCAGCCACGTTTCTTTTTCTAATTTTAGTTATATCCTGACCATTGTATGTAATGACACCATCGCTTGGATTTATCTCTCTTAATAATAATTTTATCAAAGTGCTCTTGCCTGCACCACTCTTGCCAACTATAAATATAAACTCGCCACTATCTATTTTTAAGTTAATATTCTTAACTGCTGTAAATTCCTTTTTATAAATCTTAGAAACATTATTAAACTCGATCACTGTTCCACCTCTTACTAAATACTATTATATAACACGTTTTGACATAATTACAACTATTATTATTCTATTTTACTTTATTTTCACATAAAATGAAATGTTTATTTTTGGTTTTAACAAAAAAAATTGGCATTTTTACAACAATAAAAAACAAAAATGAGATTCTTCACTGTAGCTCAGAATGACAATACTCATTCTGAATGTAGTGAAGAACCTCATCTTTTAATTATACGGCAAAAGGAACATGTGAATTAATTTTTATATTCTTTTTCAAGAACAACCTTTTGCGGCAAATCTGTCATGTCTGTCTTTACAACTGTAAATGGATATGTAAGAATTTGTGCAGTAACATCACCTGGTTTAGGGTCTTTGTATTCAGCATATACAGTCAGTACATTTTCACCGTCAATATCGCTTAAAGTCAATTTGTCAATTTCTACTTCATATCCCGCGGTACTTTTTTCTCCTCTTGTTACCACAACATAAATTTCATCATTAATTCTGCACACAAGAGCTTTTTCTTTCATTCTGTAATTCGGTAAAACTTCACTTATCTGATTTGGTATATTTTCAGGTTCAATACTCTCAAAACTCACGTTTTGTGCATCCTTTCCTCTAAAGTATCTGAAAAAAAACAAAAGAGCAGCTATAAATACAATAATCGCAACTATGGTTACACCCTTTTTCATAAACATCCCCCTAAATATATACTTCTTTATATTTTATTCTATCGTTACAAATTTATGCTAAATAGAAAATAGTTTGTTTACAAAATGTGAGAATAAAGTATTTGACAACTCAGCTTGTCTTTAAGTATAATTTTAATATATAGAAGCTAGCCTCGATGAAACGCTAGGGTAGGTTTTTTGCAAAATGTGCAAAAAACATTTTAATAAATTCTTGTTTTAAGAAAGGAGTTGAAAATATGTCTTGCGATTGTAATGAATTTCAAAATTTAACAGCCGATTTACAGTTTTTGAACAAAAGCATATTAGATATTGTAACAAAACTTGATGAACAAACGTCTATGCTTAACAGAGCTGTATTAAAATCTGCAACACATTGCGGTTGCATTGAAATACATGCAACAAAACAACTATATTCACAAAATAAAACACTGGAGGAAAATCAGCTAGACTTAGATAATCATATAGAAGGTAAATTGTGCCCTAAATGTCAGGATAAAATTGAAGAAGAAATGGGCGAGCTGTTATTTTATCTTGCCTCCATGTGTGAGGCCTTAGGTCTCGATTTTACAAGCGTTATGGCTAAGAAATTAGACCACTTGAAAACATTGGGGATATACAACCTTCTTTAATGTAATAGAAACGCTTAGGTACCTAAGCGTTTCATTGTATTTATTATTATTTAGTCTCGTTGTGTTAGTTCTATAAGAACTCCAAACGTGCTTTTTGGATGACAGAAAGCTATTTTTGCTCCACCTGCTCCATAACGAGGTTTCTCATCAATCATTCTTATTCCTTTTTCCTTCATTTCTGCGATTGCTGCTTCAATATCATCAACCCTATATGCTATATGCTGAACACCTTCGCCGTTTTTAGCAATAAATTTTGCAATTGCACTATCTTCTTCAGTAGATTCCAACAACTCAACTTCAGAATCTCCAACTGGCAAAAATGCAACCTTAACTTTTTGCTCTTGAACTATTTCAGTTCCCGCTGCTTTTAATCCAAGAATATTTTCATAAAAATTAACGGCTTCGTCTAAGTTTTTCACTGCAATTCCAATATGATCCACTTTATTAACCATAATAACCTCCTGTTAAATTTGCGAGGAACGACACGGGGTCATTCACTGCAATTTTAATTTTTAATTGCATTTAAGAATTCATCACGAACTTCGTATATATTTTTTTCTTTATTCATTATATCAATTACTTTGCTGTCAAGTTTGTTTTCCTTGTCAACGTGTGATATAACGATTTTTCTAAGTTCAGTTTCAATGAGTTCAACTACTTCAATCTTTAAATTGTTTTTTCGTCTTTCTTCAAACTTGCCGCTTGACTTTAAATAATCTATATGACTTTTTATTTCTGTAACTAAATTATCGATTCCTTCATTTTTAGCAGCCACAACTTTTACAACCGGAGGCCTTCTTTCCATAGTTATGCTTAAATCCAGCATCATATTTACTTCTGTTGCTGTGCGGTCAGCTCCGAACAAATCGCTTTTGTTTATTACAAAAATATCTCCAATTTCCATGATTCCAGCCTTTATAGACTGTATATCATCACCAAGTCCGGGTACCATTACCATTAAAATAGTATCAGCAGTTTTAATAATATCTACTTCCGATTGACCGACTCCCACAGTTTCAACAATTATGTAGTCATATCCTGCAGCATCAAGTATTTTCAAAGCATTCTTTGTATATTTAGAAAGCCCTCCCAAATAACCTCTTGTCCCCATGCTTCTTATAAAAACATTTGGGTTAAGAGCTAAATCCTGCATGCGTATTCTGTCTCCAAGTATTGAGCCTCCTGAATATGGGCTGGTTGGATCAACTGCAATTATTCCAACTCTTTTTCCTTCATTAATGAGGGCTTTCACAACTTTGTCAGTCAACGTGCTTTTTCCTGCGCCTGGTGGTCCTGTAATTCCTATTATATGGGCATTGCCTGTATATTGATGTATTTCTCTTATAATATTTTCAGCTTCTTCAGGGTTGTTTTCTACTGCTGTTATAAGCTTGGCACATGCTCTTTTGTCACCTGCAAGCATCCGCTGAATTAATTCCATTTTGTTCTCCTATTGTATCTTATTGTTCTTTTACATTGTTATTTATGTAATCAATCATTTGAGTTGTTGTAGTTCCAGGTGTAAATATTTCTGCAATTCCAGCTTGTTTTAAAGCTGGAATATCATCATCAGGAATAACTCCTCCGCCGATGATAAGTATATCATCAACACCCTGCTCTTTTAAAAGTTCAACAACTCTTGGAAATAAGTAATTGTGTGCTCCTGACAATAAACTCATTCCTATTACATCAACATCCTCTTGAATAGCAGCTGCAACTATTTGCTCAGGAGTCTGTCTTAATCCTGTATATATAACTTCCATGCCGGCATCTCTAAGTGCTCTCGCTATTAGTTTTGCTCCTCTGTCATGGCCGTCAAGACCTGGTTTTGCTACTAAAACTCTAATTGTCCTACTCATTTTTTCTCCTCCTGATTAAAGCAGTACTGCTTGCTCATATTCTCCAAATACCTCTCTCATAACGTCACATATTTCTCCTAGGGTAGCATATTCTTTTACTGCTGCCAAAATAAATGGCATTACATTTTCAGTACCTTCGCAAGCTTTTTTAAGCGCCTCAAGATTTTCTTTTACAGCTTCATTATTTCTTGCTGCTTTTATGTCTTGAATTTTTTTCTTTTGCATTTCTCCAACAATAGGATTAACTCTCAAGAGTCCTTTTGGAGATTCTTCCTTAACCTGATATTTGTTAACTCCAACAACTATTCTGTCGAGAGATTCAATTTCCATCTGATATTTATATGCTGAATCTGAAATTTCCTTTTGAATGTATCCTAGGTCTATTGCTCTGGCAGCTCCGCCAAGCTCATCAATTTTTGTAATGTATTCCATAGCTTTATCTTCAATTTCTTTTGTTTTTGCTTCAACAAAATATGAACCTGCTAACGGATCAATTGTATTTGTAACACCAGTTTCATTGGCAATAATCTGCTGAGTTCTAAGAGCAATAGTAACAGAATCAGTAGTAGGAAGAGCCAATGCTTCATCTCTGGAATTTGTGTGCAATGATTGAGTTCCTCCCAACACTGCAGACAATGCCTGCATAGCAACTCTAATAATGTTGTTGTCAGGTTGTTGTGCTGTTAAAGTGCATCCTGCTGTTTGAGTGTGGAATTTCAACATCATTGATTTTTCATTTTTTGCATGGAATCTTTCCTTCATAATTTTTGCCCAAAGTCTTCTGGCTGCTCTGAATTTTGCAACTTCTTCAAACAAGTCATTGTGTGCATTAAAGAAGAAAGAAAGTCTTGGTGCAAATGAGTCAACATCAAGTCCGGCTCTCATGGCAGCTTCTACATATGCAATACCGTCAGCCAAAGTAAAGCCAACTTCCTGGGCTGCAGTAGACCCGGCTTCTCTTATATGGTAGCCAGAAATACTTATAGTATTCCATTTAGGCACTTCTTTTGAACAATATGCAAATATATCAGTAATAAGCCTCATTGATGGTTCTGTTGGATATATGTATGTTCCTCTTGCTATATATTCTTTTAATATGTCATTTTGAATAGTTCCTCGCAATTTATCTGCAGATACTCCTTGTTTTTCGGCAACGGCAATATACATAGCCAAAAGAACTGCTGCAGGGGCATTAATTGTCATTGATGTGCTTACTTTGTCCAAAGGTATACCACCAAATAATATTTCCATATCCTTTAATGAGTCAATAGCAACACCTACTTTTCCTACTTCTCCCTGAGAAATTGGATTGTCAGAATCATATCCTATTTGTGTAGGCAAATCAAATGCAACTGATAAACCTGTGGAGCCTTGGTTTACAAGATATTTATATCTTTCATTCGATTCTTCTGCGGTTGCAAAACCTGCGTACATTCTCATTGTCCAGCTTTTGCCTCTGTACATTGTTGGCTGGCATCCTCTTGTAAAAGGAAATTGTCCAGGGTAACCGATTTCAGAGTCATAATCAATATCTGCTATATCTTCCGGAGTATATATTCTTTCAACTGCAGCTCCTGAAACAGATTTAAATTCTTTCTTGCTTTCAGGTGCTTTTTCCAGAGTTTTATTTAATACTTTTTCTTCCCAATTTTCTCTTGTTTTCTTTATTTTTGAAAGTTCTTCTTCACTAAACATGCTTACCTCCATATGTATTAACTTTATCAATTCATCCATTTTATATTAATCTAAATTGTTGTAATTTGCAATAGTTTAGCTAAAATGAATCCGTCTTTTTATATCTTGCAAAATTTAATTTAGCTTATTGTTGCAATAATATCCCCCGCACTTACAGTTGAATCGTTACCATTTATAAAATGAGATATATTTATATTGCAGTTACAAAAGTTTCCGAATTAACTACAGCATTTCAAAATATTTTCGGACTTGAACCAACAGGCGTAGTTGATGCTGCAACGTGGAATGAATTAACAAGAGTTTATAGGGAACAAAGGTACAGCTAAGTAAAGTTATACCTTTGTTGCATTTTGTAATGTAATCGTTTCATAGTCATTACCGCTGGCATTTAAAAATTTAATCATGTCCTTTACTTTTAATATCAATTTAAACCTCTTATTATTTAATTTAATATAACAATATCAAAAAAATGAGATTCTTCAGGCTACACCTTCAGAATGACATATATGTCATTCTAAGCACCAACGAAGAATCTCATCACTCTTAATTCTTACTTGCCTTATTAAGCTTCTTCAAACAATAATTCAAATTCTTTGCCTGAAATTGTTTCTTTTTCCAGAAGTACCTGAGCAACTCTGTCAAGTTTTTTCATATTTTCACTTAATAAAGTTTCAGTTTTATTGTATGCGTTATCAATTAT
>JBASLQ010000224.1:0-1703 GCA_049656425.1 Sedimentibacter sp. | reverse complement strand
GCTGTTGATTAATCCCTGTATATCTGCAATTTTACCAAATAAGAGCATGACTAATCCTCCAAGCCCTCCTGAAAGACCCATTATTAATTCAGTAGCAGTGTTCAAATTCTCTGGCAAAAGTTCATATGCCATAACAATATTAGCTGTATTCAACTTCGTTAGTATCTGAACATATTCAAAACAATTGATGCAAATAATCCTGATTTTCACTTATTACACGGATTATTAAAATTCTATTGAAAATATATTTATCAAATGGAGTAGCAATCATTTTAAAAAACAATGTTCCACGCTACGTTTTAATTGAATTCAGTCAATTTGAAAAAGAACAAACAATCACAAATGAAGATATAGATATCATCTCAAAGAGAATAATGTCAAAACATAAAAAGCACTTGAGGAACTTGCAAAATGAGAAAGATGACCAATTTGCAAGTAATTCAAATGCTGTAAACATCACTGTTTTTTGTGAGGATTTATTACGCATAATGTAATATTTAATGAATAAATAATTCAACAGACATAACCGATGCATTAAATGTCGCAAAACAATTATTTTGGGACTTTAAAATTTTATGGGAAGCAATAAAGCCTAATCAAGCAGTTATTAATATCATGTTATTACCATACAAAAATAAATATAAATTCATAAGTACCTAACTTAAAAATCATGGTCTATATTTACCAAATGCATTCTGTATTAATATCTTAATTAACAACAAATTTCCTTTAAATGGACTTATCTTTGTAGGTGTCTTTTCATTCTCTGGATAACGCCTTGACACTGGAACTTCGCAAGCCTTCATTCCCAGTTGAGAAGCTCTAACAGACAAATAAGCGAGTAATTCATACGTTAAAAAAATACTTCTGAATGGTTTAACTTGTGGATGCTCTAAATAAGTCTTTGAATGTGCTCGAAAAGCATTTGTTGTATCAGTAAACCTCTGTCCCGCTGTAATTGAAATCACAGGAGCATGAATTAAACGAACTGATGCCAATCTAATAAGAGGTGTGTTTACAGCTTGACCACCCTTTATAAATCTAGAGCCTTGAATAAAATCATATCCTTCATCTAACTTATTAATAAATTTAGGTATATCCTCAATACTATCTTTATCATTGCCATCTATTGTAATTACACCTTCATATCCTCTTTGAAGTGTCCACCACATTCCCATCCTTAATTGTGCTCCTTGCTTACCTATATCCTTTTTTACTAGAAGTGTATTAACCCCCAAATTAATAAGAATATTTTCGTTTGTGCAACCATCTTTTGAATCTCCATCACAAATAATTATATCTACTAACTTATCAATTCCAAATTTCTTTGCTCTTTCTAACTCCTTGATTATTCGCTCTCCCTCATTTATTATGGGAATACAAACGCAATATTTTGTTTGCTTTTGTTTGTATTCTGAGCACTCAAACTTTGGAACACCCCCTATTCCCTCATATATCATCGCATTACCTCATTTATATAATTAACCGTATGTTTTACAATATTAATATCTTCGAAATTTTTCATTTCTATAGAAACATACCTATTATATTCTTTTTCAAGCAATAAATCTTTCAACTTTTTATGTAATTTTCTATGTACTATACGGTCTAAGTAGGGTTCGCTAATATGTATATGATGAATTATGTTTATATCTTTAAATATATTATCCAAGTTTTCGTTATTCCAAATAACAGTTCCTAAA
>JBASLQ010000223.1:0-3407 GCA_049656425.1 Sedimentibacter sp. | reverse complement strand
CCTACAGATGTCATAAAAGATAAACTTTTTCATAATTAATCGTTTTAAAAATAATTGTCCAATTAAGGATTCGTTCTAAATCAAATTTATTTATATTAAAATATTAACATTGAATCTATCGTTTGTCAAGTACTATTTCATAAAATTTCTTTAAAATATCATTTTTAGAAGTGATTACATCATAATAATTTGGATTTAAGCTTAGACATATACGCATTGCATCTATTGATCTGACATCCGTAAATTGAAGTCTACTTATTCCATTTGGAGTACAATCTTTTATATCCATTTCATATAAGTCATTACATTTATTAGAATGCTCTTTAATAGAAGTTGATGGTATTACAATATATTTTGTCCCAAAATCCTTTAGTATATAGCACCAATGATCATCATATGTTTCTTTCGGGTATCCTCTTCTAAGATTAATATATGCAATTTGACCTTCTTTAGGACGTTTAGATTTTGGTAAATTATAAATAACATCAGATGGATTTTGTCCATCCTTTACAACTGTATTATGAAAATACGATAACTCTATCAACCATTTATCTATTTCATCCACTAATTTTGTTGGACTATCATAATGTTTCAAGGTTTTTAAAGTTCTTTTAATATAACCAACCTTTTTATCTATATAATCCTTGTCCTCTTGATTCATTATTTATTTCTCCCCTCAATAGTATATAATATATCATTATATACTATAAAATAATAAATTCCTATTACAAGATTTATTGTTTTAATAACTTTGTATCTTAATAATTCAAAATATTTATTTTAAGTTGTATATCGCAAAATTGTCATTTTGCGCAAATAAGTTAAGCAGTTTGAAAACAAACGTTTAAATTTCAATGTTTATTATACAAGTTAAGTACTTGGTACAGATGCCCTTTTATATGCTTGTACTATAGGGATGTTACAATTGTTTTATATCTTTTATTACAAGTAACACGAAGCTCGCAAGTATCTACTCATATAGTAGCGTGTGCATTATGTAGCAAACAATGTAATCTGCTCCACCTTTATGCCAATTGCATCTGCAAATATCTTAATACTTTCTATATTGCGGGCACTATGATAGCTAATGTACCATTTGTTTGTGCTATTCTAAAAATAGGTCAGATGGCTCATTGAAAATTAGGTCAATATAAGTGTAGATGAACATAGAAAAAAAGCAAATATATAAATTAATTAATTTGCCATAAGATCAATATAACATATTAAGGTTTTACGCCCATATTAGAATTGGAAGGAGGGCGTAGCCCGACTGGAAATTCTAATATGGGCGGCGGCTTCGCTGGATAGTTGGGAAGATTTTTAAGAATTATTTGCATTAAATTAATTTTTCAACCATATGCTCATCGAAATTTAGGTCACTTTAGATAAAATGTGATATCCTTTCGGTATATACTGAAAGGAGGACAAAAAGGAAGTGATAACATTGACACAAAAGCAAAAAATCATTTTAAAACATATTAACGGAATGAGTAATCGAGGTATTGCAAAAGAATTACAAATGAGTAAGGACACTATTAACAAATATATATCAGAATATGAACAGCAAAAATTAGAACTATTGTCTGCTAATGCAGAAGTAGATACAGAAGAACTTATACAGGCTATAGTAGAAAAGCCAAAATACAATTCTGAGAACAGAGAACCAAGTAAAGTTACACCAGAGATGATAAAAGCTATTGAAGAATGTTTAGAGATAAACGAATGGCGACGTGCAAATGGAATGTCAAAACAACAAATGAAAAAAAATGATATTCATGGTCATTTGACTAAAAAAAACTTTGATATTAGCTATTCTACCGTTAAAAGGTTAGTTAAATCGATTAATGATAGGCATCGTGAAGCATTCATTAGGCAAGAATACGATTATGGTGATGTATGTGAATTTGACTGGGGAACCGTAAAACTTTCTATTGGAGAAAAAGGATATGAGCCTTATCAAATGGCGGTGTTTACTCCAGCAAAAAGTAATTATCGTTATGCTATGCTCTTTAAATCTCAAGACACGGCTGCTTTTCAACAGTCACATGCTGAATTTTTTTCACATTGCAAGGGTAATTACAAAAAAATGGTCTATGACAATATGAAAGTTGCAGTAAAAAAGTTTGTAGGTCTGCATGAGAAAGAACCTACAAAAGCACTAACTGAAATGTCAATATATTATGGATTTAATTTTAGATTTGCTAATATTGCTAAAGGAAATGAAAAAGGTCATGTTGAGAAAAGTGTTGAATTTGTAAGGAGAAAGGTGTTTAGCGAACCAGGTAATGATAAATTTGAAACACTTACAGAAGCAAATCAGTTTCTTTTAACAGAATGTATGAAACTCAATAACCAAGTTATATCTAATGGGACTATACCCATGGAAGTTTTTAAAGAAGAGCAAAGGCATCTTCTTCCTAATCATCCTATGTTTGAAAGTTGTATCTATTCAGAAAATCGAGTTGATAAGTATTCTACAATAATAGTTAGTCAAAACCATTATTCTGTACCCGACACTCTTGTTGGCAAAATGGTTAACGTAAAAATGTATACAGATAAAATTATTATTTATCATGACAACCATATCGTAGCTAAACATGAACGTAGCTTTAAATTACATGACTGGATAATTGATATACGTCATTATTTACGTACGCTACATAAAAAGCCAGGTGCCCTACAAGGGAGTTCTGCATTACTCCAAACGGACACCCAAATTAAATATATTTACAAACATTATTATACCAAAGATGCTAAGACATTTCTACAGGTATTAGAAATTATTTTTGAAAAAGGAATTCATGTGGTGACAGAAGCACTTAAAGAACTTGAGAAGCTATCACCAATGGATATGAGTGCTGATAAAGTTAAGGTTATTTGTGATAGTATAGAAGAAAAGAAAAAATATACAACTATTTCCTATTCGGATCATTTAACCGAAAAATCCAGAAGAACATTATTAATATATGATCAACTAGCAGCACTCCAATCAGGAAAATTTAAGAAGGAGGCTGTATAACATGAAAGTTAAATTAAATGAAGAGATAAAAGAATACTGCAAAATATTAAAATTAAAAGGAATTAAAACGAATTTTGAAGAAACAATGCTAGAAGCTAATGACTATGAGGATTTTCTTCACAAGCTTCTAACCTTTGAAATGGAAGAAAAAGATAAAAGGTCTATTGATTGCAGAATTAGAAGTGCTCATCTACCTTATAGGCAATATTTTGAAGATATTGAAATTGATTGTTTGCCAGAAGATATGAAGAAAAGATTGCCTGAGTTAGCTACACTTGATTTTATTGAAAAGGGAAAAAACATTATAATGACTGGTAATCCAGGAACAGGAAAAACAATGGTTAGCATTGCTTTAGGTTTAAAGGCGTGCATGGCAGGTTACAAGGTT
>JBASLQ010000222.1:0-2933 GCA_049656425.1 Sedimentibacter sp. | reverse complement strand
GCTTGGAATAGACAACATTGTTTGCAGCACTGAAGTAATTGCAAATTTAATTGAATTTGAATTGGATAAAAATGAATATAGAATTGTAAGCACTATTGAACGCGGTTCTATGCTTATAGCAGAAATTATAATAAATAAAAGCAGCCATTGGTGCAACAAAATGATAAAAAATCTTGTTCTGCCGGAGGAATGCGTAATCGTTTCTGTTTTACGAGAAGATAATGTTATTTATCCAAAAGGAGGCACTGAAATTTTGGATAAAGATAAAGTATTAATTATAACAAATAAAACAGCTTTGTCTGAAATAATCAAGAAAATGCATGGGGGAGGATACAAATATGCAAATTAAAAAAAATGAAATGAAAGGTATAGCAAATGAATTGCTGGCAACTCTTATATATGTCGCTTTAACATTTGCAGTTGCTCTATTTATAATGAGGTAAAACAATGAATAGTTTTGGAAATGAAAATCACAGCATCAGAATAATCTGTTATTATACAGGATTTATTGTACTTATAGTTACTGCTTTAATGATTATACCAATAGTGACGTCACTATTATTCAAAGAATGGAATCCATTGCTTGATTTTATCATAAGTATGGCAATGTCAACAATTGTTGGACTTATTTTAATAATATACGGCACGAAGTCTAAAGAAAGCAATTTAAATATGCAATGGAAACATGGTTTTGTAGTTGCCTCCTTATCTTGGATTGTACTTGCTGTTTTATGCTCAATTCCATATAGTTTAAGCGGAAATACGAAATCATTTCTAGATGCTATTTTTGATGTAATGAGCGGATTTACAACTACAGGAGTGGTTCTTACGCAAGACTTAGACCACTTGTCAAATGGTTTGAATATGTGGAGGCACATGCTGACATTTATCGGTGGACAAGGAATGATTGTTTTGGCTCTGTCATTGCTGGTAAAAGAAACCGGAGGAGCTTATAAACTTTATGCCGGAGAAGGAAAAGATATTGAACTTGTTCCGAATGTCAAAGGTACGGCAAGACAAATCTGGAAAATAAGTTTGATTTACTTAATTATTGGAACTTTAGCATTATGGATTAACGGAATAATAATAGGATTAAAACCTGTATCTGCATTTTTACATGCACTGTATATTTTTGAGTCCGCATGGAGTACCGGGGGCTTCGCTCCAATGACGCAAAATATCATGTATTATCATAGCGCTTCATATGAGGTAATATCTATGGTTATTTTTATACTTGGCTCCTTTAACTTTGGACTGCATTATGCCATATGGCATGGAAACCACAAAGAAATATTCAAGAATATTGAAACTCAAAGTTTTTTTATAACTTCATTTATTGCTACCATGCTTGCACTTATGGGTCTGTCAAGGATAGGGGCATATTCTGATGCTGTTATGGGATTTAGAAGAGTAGTATTTAACATATTATCAGCACATACTACTACAGGTTTCGGGTCAGTATATGCAAGACAGTTTGCCCTGGAATGGGGTGATTTTGGCATTATGATATTGATTGTGGTTATGCTTATTGGAGGATCTGCCTGCTCTACCGCAGGTGGATTTAAAGGGTTAAGGGTAGGTATTGTATTTAAAGGATTAATAATGGATGTTAAAAAAATTCTTTCTTCGGAAAGAAACATGAAATTATATAAATTCCACCATATTAAAAATTATGTCTTAGAGGATGGAACAATAAAAGCATCTGCTATTATAATATGCTGCTATATGGTTACTTTTACCATTGGTACATTGCTTGGTACATTTTATGGATATCCCATCTCCAGTGCTGCTTTTGAATCAGCTTCTATAACAGGCAATGTAGGTTTGAGCATAGGCGTAACAAGTCCTGCTATGCCAGCAGTTTTAAAAATATATTACATTATTGCAATGTATTTGGGAAGATTAGAATTTCTTTCAGCATTTGCATTAATTGGTTATGTTGTTGGAGGTATTAAAAAACTATGTATAAACAAATTAAAACATTAATAATTGTTTTTAACTTAATAATTGCATTTCCAGCAGTCGTTAATGCTGAAGAAGTTATTGATATAAACAATTTAATAGAACATGCAGCGGATTTTGATGGACAAAAAGTAATAGTTAAGGGTGAAGCTATTGGTGAGAGAATGGACAGAGGAAATTATTCCTGGGTCAATATAAATGATGGTACAAATGCTATTGGAATATGGTTAAATAAAAATGAAGCAGAACAAATTGAGTACTATGGTAATTATAAATATAAAGGTGACACTGTAACAATAACAGGTATGTTTAACAGAATATGCAACGAACATGGCGGTGAATCAGATATACACAATTATTCATTAGAAATAACAGAAGAAGGACATTTAGTAAATGAACATATTTCTTCTACAAAATTAGTAATTGCTGCCGTTTTAACAATATTTGCTTTGACTTTGCTTATTTTCTTTATAAAATATTTAAAGCTTAAATCTAATTAAGAAAATTTCAAAAGATTCATTATATTCTAAAATACAAGTTGCTTTAGTAACTTGTATTTTAAATTTATGTAGTTTATTATTTGTTTACAATGTTTTAGTAAACAGTTATAATTATCACAAAATAAATATTCTACAGGAGCAAGAACAATGATAGTCAATACAAAATCCAAAGGTTTTAATACAATTAAACAATTTGCTATTACAATTGGACTTAGTATAACCAGCACCGTCTTGTCATTGCTTATACAACACTTTGGATTTACTGAAGTTAACGTTGTTGTGATATACCTTCTTTCGGTTTTAGTAACGTCACGATATACTAAAGGTTATGCATATGGAATAGCAGCTTCAGTTATTTCCATTTTATCATTTAACTTCTTTTTTACAATACCACTATATACTTTTAAGGTAGAAGATAAATCCTATTATTTTACCTTTTTTGTAATGCTTTTATCTGCTGTTTTTACAAGT
>JBASLQ010000221.1:0-4754 GCA_049656425.1 Sedimentibacter sp. | reverse complement strand
GTTTATGTTTAGTGGTCTCTGTTTGTAAGATATTTTGCTAGCTCAATCATGTATGCTGCTTTATCGCCGAAAATATTTAAACTTTCTATTGCTTCCCGGGTGAACTTTTCCACATGTTTTTTTGCTTCATCAATATTTACAAAAGATAAGTATGTAATTTTGTCATTTGCTGCATCGCTTCCAATAGCTTTTCCAAGAATTTCCTGAGTACTTGTCACATCCAATATGTCATCTTCTATTTGAAATGCAATGCCCAGTTTTTCAGCAAACAATTCCAAAGCTGTTATTTCAGCATCACTTGCTCCTCCAAGTATTGCTCCGGCAACAACACTGCTTTTTATAATAGCTCCTGTTTTTAATGAATACATGTATTTTAAATCATCAATAGAAGAAACTTTTTCATGACCATACATGTCGACTATTTGACCGCCAATCATTCCATCTGCTCCTGAAGATTTTGCAATTGCACAAAACGCTCTAACAGATTTATTAATATCCAAATTGCTTTTTAATGCAGCTTCAAGACCTGTTTCAAAAGCTTTGTTTAACAGTCCGTCTCCTGCCAATATGCCTGTTGCTTCTCCATATTTTTTATGATTTGACAATCTGCCTCTACGGTAATCACTGTTGTCCATTGCCGGCAAGTCATCATGGATAAGCGAATATGTGTGAATCATTTCCATTGCACAAGCAAATGGAATTGCTCCTTCGATGTTTTCCTGAAATATTTCATATGTTCCTAAAAGCAATACAGGTCTAAGCCTTTTACCCCCTGACATTAAACTGTAATTCATGGATTCATAAATTATTTTTTGAGGATTTTCTTCTTCTTTAATAATTGTACTAAGATTATCGTCGATTATTTTTACTTTTTCATTTATCCAATTTTTAAATTCCATTATAAACCTCCTTGGGGACAGTCAACACCGTACCTGGGTTTCTGAGGACTGTCTCCAATGTGCCCTTATTTTTCAAATACTTTCTTTGCTATTTCAACTGCTTCTTTTGCGTCCTTTGCATAGTAATCAGCACCCATATTTTTTGCATATTCCGGTGTGAGAACGGCACCGCCTACCACAATTGTGCATTTTACATTGTTTTCTCGAAGTTCTTTTATTGTTTCTTCCATACTTCTCATTGTAGTTGTCATAAGAGCGCTAAGTCCCACAATAATTGGTTCATTGCTGTATTTTTTAGCTTCTTCCACTACTCTTTCAACAGAGACATCCTTACCTAAGTCAATTATATCATAATTATAATTTTCCAGTATAACTTTGACTATATTTTTTCCTATATCATGTATGTCGCCTTTTACAGTTGCAAGGATTATTTTCCCATTGCTTATACTTGCTGACTCATTGTTCTTCAAACTTTCTTTTAATATGTCAAATGATGCTTTTACTGTTTCAGCAGATTGAATTAGCTGAGGAAGGAATATAGTTCCTTTTTCAAAATCACTTCCCACAACATCTAAAGCAGGTATTAAATATTCGTTTACAATTTGAAGTTCACTTTTAGTTTTTAAAAGTTCTTTAGTTGCAGAAGCAGCATTATCCTTAAGACCTTTCACTACCATTTCAGCAAGATTTAATTCGGATAGATTAGAGTTTTTTTTTGGTGCTTCTTTATTTAAATCTGATTCGCCATATTTTTCTATATATAATTTAGATCCTTTATCATAATTGTAAAGCACATTAAAAGCATATATTTTATCCATCATAGCTGTATCATTTGGATTAATTATCGGAAGGTCAAGCCCTGCCGATATTGCAATAGTCAAAAATGTTTCATTAATCAGCGGTCTGTTAGGCATTCCAAAAGAAATATTTGATACACCCAGAACAGTTTTAACCCCAAGTTTTTCTTTTACCAACGTCAATGTCTTGATTGTTTCAACAACTTCTTTTTGCTGAGCTGAGCATGTCAATGTTAAAGCGTCAATATAAACATCTTCTCTTTTAATGCCGTAGCTTTCAGCTTTCTTAACTATTTTTTCAGCTATTCTAAATCTGTCCTGTGCATTTTCGGGTATACCATTTTCATCCAGCGTCAGTCCAACAACCGCTGCACCATATTTCTTAACAAGAGGCAAAATTTTATCAAGCACTTTTTCTTCGCCGTTGACAGAGTTTACAATAGCTTTTCCGTTGCAATATCTTAGACCTGATTCAATTACTCCAGCATCAGATGAATCTATTTGCAGAGGTGATTTAGTGACACTTTGAAGGCCTTTTACAATCTTAATCATCATTTCCTGCTGATTTATTTCTCTAAGTCCAACATTTACATCTAATATTTGTGCTCCAGCATCTATTTGTGAAACACCTTGCTTTAAAATATAATCCAAGTCATTATTCTTTAAAGCTTCCTTTAACATTTTTTTGCCTGTTGGATTTATTCTTTCACCTATTACTTTAACGCCGTCAATTAATACTGTATTAGACGGAGTGCAAAGAGCCGAAAAACTTTTTTTAGTTCTTGGTGCAGCTGAATGTCCTGCAATTTTATTTTTGATTTCTTTAATATATTCAGGAGTTGTTCCGCAGCATCCGCCCACCAGATTTACTCCTAATTTTACATATTCCAATACTTCCTGTGCAAATTCTTCAGGACCAACTTCATAATGCATTTGCCCGTTTTTCACAGAAGGAAGTCCGGCATTAGCTTGCACAAGAACCGGTAAGTCAGTCCATTTCAATAGTTCCTGCAATATTGGATTTATTTCCTTTGGTCCAAGAGAACAATTTATTCCTATGGCATCAGCACCTAAACCTTCTAATGTTATTGCCATGCTGCTTGGAAGGCAGCCTGTAAATGTTCTGTGGTCTTTCTCAAATGACATTGTTGCCAGCACAGGAAGTGTGCTGTTTTCCTTTGCAGCCAAAACAGCAGCTTTCATTTCATATAAATCTGTCATTGTTTCAATAAGTATTAAATCAACTCCAGATTTTACTCCTTGAACAATTTGTCTTTTAAATATTTCATATGCTCTGTCAAATATGAGAGTACCCATTGGTTCCACAAGTTCTCCAATTGGTCCTATATCCAGTGCAGCATATACGTTTTTTTCTCCAATTGCTGCTTTTGCAGCAAGAACAGCTCCGTCAATTATTTCTTCCACACTGTACCCGGTACGTTCAAGTTTTAGTTCATTTGCTCCAAATGTATTGGTTGTGATGGCTGTTGCACCAGATTCTATGTATTCATTGTGGATTTCAATTATTTTATCTTTATTTGTAATATTAAGTGTTTCCGGAACTTCCCCAAGCTTCAGTCCTTTTTTTTGAAGCTGAGTACCCATGGCACCGTCAAATATTACAATACTTGTTTTCATAAACTCCTTAAATTTCATACTAACCTCACTATTTTTTATATGGGCACATTGGGGATTGTCCCCAATGTGCCCTTCATACTTACATTCTAATCTCTGTTTAAAGAATGAACCATTGATATAATATTGTTATGAGTTTTCCTTGCAACATATGGATTGTTCATAGTATAAAGATGTACACCGTCAACCCCTGTCGCCATTAAGTCAATTATTTGCTCTGTGGCATAAGCAATGCCCGCATCCACCATTGCTTCCTTGTCATTTTCAAACTTATTCATCATGCGGAAATATTTCTGTGGTATTTTAGAACCGCTTAATGTTGCAATTCTTTCAATTTGATTTTTATTCGTCAACGGCATAATGCCTGCCTGTATTGGAATGTTAATGTTATATTTGTGAGCCAGGTCAAGGAATTCATAGAAATCATTGTTGTCGAAGAAAAGCTGTGTTGTAAGGTGCGTAACACCTGCATCAATTTTATATTTTAAATTTTTAATGTCCTGTTCTAAGTTTAAACAGTCTGTATGTCCTTCAGGATAGCAAGTTCCTCCAAGGTCAAAATAATCTGTCCCCATAATATATTTTGCCAAGTCAGAAGCATGTTTGAAATCTCCCTTTACTTCTTCCTCTATAGGAATATCTCCTCTCAGTGCCAGAATATTTTCAATTCCTTCCTCTTTAAGTTCCAATAAAATTTGATTTATTTCTTCTTTTGTTGAACGTATACAAGTAAGATGAGCCAAAGCTTCTATGCCGTATTTGTTTTTAATGAGAGAAGAAATTTCCTTTGTTTTGTTTTGGTTGCTTCCTCCCCCTGCTCCATATGTAACACTTATATAATCAGGTCTTAAATCACTTAATGATTCTAATGTTTTATATATAGTATCTATTGATGAAGTAGTTTTAGGCGGAAAAATTTCAAATGAAAATACGAATTTCTTTTTGTTAAATAAATCTATAATATGCATATTTAAAACTCCTATAATTTTTGACTATTATAACATACATTCTCAATACTGTAAATCTAGAATGCAAAATAATTATTTATAACTAATTATTTATAATATTAATTTGTACTTCGCTTTCGCTCGTACAAATGGGGTTAGGGCATACAAAAAAATCGGGATATTTCTTCCCGATTTTTCATTCAGCTGCTAATTATATTCTAGTTACGTTAGCTGCTTGGTCTCCTCTGTTTCCTTGAGTAACGTCAAAGCTTACTTTTTGACCTTCTTCAAGAGTTTTGAATCCATCTCCTTGGATAGCTGAGAAATGTACGAATACATCACTGCCATCTTCTTTAGTAATAAATCCAAATCCTTTTTCTGAGTTAAACCATTTAACTGTACCCTTAGCCATGAGTACCTCCTAATAATATATTATTTTTATATTCCATAGTATAGAAAAATTCACACATTTTTAC
>JBASLQ010000220.1:0-4331 GCA_049656425.1 Sedimentibacter sp. | reverse complement strand
GTTTTATAGTAAAGTAGATGGTCTTCCACATCATCTTTTAACAGACAGTATCAGCCTCATTTTAAAGAACGCTTTTGTTAGTGCATGAAAAAAAATGCTTCTGTGCCTGCTAACGTTCATTGTCATCTGATAAGAAAAACAAGAGCGATGTACTTATATCAGAACAGAATTCCTCTTCCTATTATCGCTCAGATGGTGGGACTCGAAAGCATTTCAACTACAACAGGATTCTATGCGTTTGCAACTTTAGGTATGATGTATGATGCTATGATGAAAGCTAATAAATCTTCTTAATCTGACGAAAAAAATATTGAAGACACCAGAAATCAAAAAAGTACTGTATAGCCTTGACTAAAAACTATGCCGAAAAATTGTCAGAAAACCTTACATTTTTCAAAACAATAGCAGTTTTTTCGGCATAGTATATATTTCGGTATAGTCAGTGTTATACCGAATTCCATATAACACAGACAGAGGCAATTAATTCAAAAATCAATTATTTGATGAAACTCTTAAAACCTTTAAAATTAACTGTTCTTTAGGTATGAAAGGTTGCCCGTATGATAATGCTGTTGCAGAAATAAATTAGTGGATATCTTTAGATGACCATTCAAAGATAAATTCAGATGTCGAGAAAGTCTGAAATCATTGCATATAAATTCAAGCCACAATATATCATAGTCATTGCTGCTGGTTATTTTTAAATCTTCCTCATGCATATGTATGTCTACAAATCCAGCACTTAAATATTTGTCAGAAGCATCAATAATTTGTGTTGCATCTCCTATGTTGCTGCCGACTTTTTCTATAACACCGTTTTTTATGCCTAGATCTTTGATTGATATGGTTTTATTCTTTACATCAATAATTTCTGCATTGACTATCTTTATATCCAACATAGTCTAATCCCCCATGGAAATATTCTTTAACAACTCGCATAGTATGGTTAAGGCTTTTACCATGGACTCTTCGCTAAAGTCAAAATGACTGCTGTGAAAAGAATCCTTAATATCAGCTCCCCAAAGCATGTATGTGGCTTGACCTCCGTTGTTTTTTACATGTTTCATGAAATAAGTAAAGTCTTCACTTCCATTGATTTGTCTTGTCTTATAAATATTATGATAAATACCTGTTTTATGTGCTACGTCATAAACTATGTCCACAAGTTCAGGCGAGCAGTCTTCCGACAGAGAAGATCCTGCTTCTAATATTTTATATTGGCATCCATATGCTTTTGATATGTTATGTACAATGTCAAAAGCTTTTTCATACATGTAGCCGGAAAGCTCATTGTTTTCTCCTCGGACTTCAACTTGTAGTTCAGCATTTTCAGGAATGGCGCTTCTGAAGCTTCCTGCATTAATAACACCTACGTTTATCAATGTAGCGCCTTGGCTGTGCCTTGGTATGTTGTAAAATCCAGAAATTATGTTGTTGGCTGCAAGCAGTGCATTTATTCCTTTTTCCGGTGAATAAGCCGCATGTGATGCTTTGCCTTTTAATATTACATCGAATTTTTAGAAGCCAGAAATCCCGTTCCGCCTGCAGAAAAAGAATTTATGCTTTCTGTGGATAATCCTATATGACCGCCAAACATAAAATCTATTTTAGGCAAAATCCCTTTGTCTATTATCGCCTTTGCTCCACGAACGCCTTCCTCTGCAGGCTGAAATATTAAAATTATTTTTCCTTTTAATAGATGTTTGTTACTAGCTATTATTTCTGCAAATGTTAGGCCTATGGAAATATGGCCATCGTGACCGCAGCTGTGTGCATAACCGTCATTGACTGAAGCAAAGCCCAGTTGTCTTGGTTGGTGGTTTTCATCATCTGTTTCTTTAATTTTTACACAATCTATGTCAAATCTAAATGCTACAGTGGGACCTTCGTTTATATTAAGCTCTGCCACTAAGCCAGTAAACCCATCTTTTATTTCAATTAAAAAATTTGGATCAACTCCATTTTCTAATGCTTTTTCGGCAAAACGCTGCAATGTTTTACCATCAGGTACACCATGACGGGAATTTTCCTCTATTATGTCTCTTCCATACTTTATTTCATAGCCCAATTCTTTCAGTTTGTTATATATAATATACGTTGTTCTGAATTCACACCAACCCGGCTCCGGATAACTGTGGAATGTTCTTCTGCAGTCAATGATTTTGTTTGAATATTTATCAATGTTATTCATTTTAACTCCTATTTTGCGGCTTTATGTTCATTAAACTCATCTTTAATATTTTGATACAGTTCTTTATCTGCTAAAATATCATAGCCTGTCATCGCAAGTGCCATTATCCCTTTTAACATCATTTCATGAGCTTCGCTTGTTATGGTGGCATCTGCCATTTCTTTTGTGTGTGCAGTTAAGGATTTCTTTCCTATGCTAAGGTATGGATGAATTGCAGGTGTCACGTGGCTTACATTTCCCATATCAATAGAACCGAAACTTTTTCTTGGCTCAAGAATTTCAGTTACACCAACATCCCTGAGATTTTTGCTGAACAATCGGGACAAGTTTTGATTTGTAATCAGATTATCATAGCTTGCCTCATAATTTACTATTTCAACGGTGCTTCCGGTTATAAGTGCTGCACCATAAGCTATATCTTTAATCTTATTTACTACTTCATTTAAATATGTTCTTTCCTTTGCTCTTACATAAAATCTTGCAACTGCCTTATCCGGAACAACATTTGGAGCAATGCCACCTTCCTTTATAATTCCATGTATACGAACGTCACTCTTAACGTGCTGTCTCAACGCATTTATTCCGCTGAACAGCTGCAATACACCATCAAGAGCATTTATTCCTTTTTCCGGTTCAGCAGCAGAAGAGGTTCCTATTATATTATGGCCGCATCCATGACCGATTTCAGGCAAAGCATCATATTCACAAAGATATGCAACTGTAGGTCCTGGTTTTTTGCTGTCAAATACCGCCTTAAATGCTGTGATTCTTCCGACTATTCCATTTTCTACACTAAAACCATGTTCCATCAATAAATTAATTAATTTTTTGCTTGATTTGTGCTCATTGTTTCCAAGCTCCGGGTTATTGTAAATATAGTCGCTTGTTTCAAAAAATATCGTTTTCAATCTTTCTGCTATCAAACAGCATAAAAAAACTGGAAGAAGAAGTTGGTGCAACACTTATAATGAGAAACAACAAGGGTATCATGCTCACAAAAGAGGGAGAAGACATTTACAAATATGCCGTTATAGTATTAGAGCAGGTAGATAAAATAAAAAGGATATCAGAAGCTAACGAAACAAGCAGTCTCAGGGTGGTTTCAACAAATTACTCTCCTGTCATGGAGGCTTTTGTGAAGCTGTGCAAAGGGATATGAATCAAAGTCTAAAGTTGCTTTTAACATGAAAAATGATGACTTGATGGGCGTAATTAAAAGTGTGTACAACCTTGAAAGTGATATAGGAGTATTGCTTATAAACAAGCAGTCACTTGAGCTTTGCGAAAGCATTATAAAAACAAATAATATTGAATTTTTTAAACTTTACGACGTATCTGTCAATGTAAATATAAGCTCGACACACCCGCTTGTAAGCAGGAATCCTTTCCCTTTTGAAGAATTGAAGGATTATATGTATGTGAGATATGATGACAACAACAATACAATCAGTTATATACCTGAGCTTAGCTCATTAAATATTATTAACCCCAACAGGGTAATATCAGTGACTGACAGGGAACGAAGTGCAATGTTGAAAATTAAAGTAGGTATAGTCAATAACATTTGCGAGCAAGACAAAAAGACCACCCAATGATGGTCAAAAAATTGAATATTGATAAAAGTTAAGGTTATGCAGTAGCTGACTTGATCTTATAGCCATGAGACTGTACCATTAAAATAGCCTGCTCGACTGTGATTTCACGAGTAACAGGAATAGCATCAGATTTTTTGTAAAGTTCTGAATTATATGGTTCATTTTTCTTTAACATATTGTATAATGCTGTTAGGAGCATTCTTGCAATTGCAATGATTGCTTTCTTGTGACCACGACGCTTTTTGATACGGAGATAGCGGTTACGGAATTCAGGATGTTTATTGCTTTTAACAACAGCATTAGCAATTTTGAAATCTATTTTTCTCACTTGAAGAAAGGCAGGTCAATTTGTAACGGTAACGCATAAGGTCACGAAGTTGGCGTATATCAGCAGATGGCATAAAGCTACCAGCAACAAGATTATGCTTAAACAGGTCAGCAATCCATTTCGCATCTTTCTTGTCAGTTTTTTTACCACGAATAGCCTTAACATATTTAGGATGTGCAAGTACAATAGAGCAGTCTTTTTCTAAGACGTTGTATAT
>JBASLQ010000219.1:0-2171 GCA_049656425.1 Sedimentibacter sp. | reverse complement strand
TGTTTCTTTAAGCCTTTCCTTCAATTTTTTCATATCCGGATCTATAAGAACTCCAAATTTATTGTACCTTGATATATCAGGTTCGTACACTACATTAATAAACATTACATCGCTGTTAAATTGTTTTCCCTTAAAAAGGGGTGATTACTGTGCCGAAGTTAGTGTTCTGAATGACAGTAAATATATGTCATTCAGAGCGGCATCGAAGGAGTTCATCTTTTTTATTTGCTTAATGGGAAAAAATATCCTATAATTAAATAAATTAAATGGGAGGTACGTATAGGAAAATTTAATGCAGCTTTATTGCAGACTTTAGTTTATGACAACAAAGAAAAAAATGTAGACAATGCAGTCAATTTAATCGAAAAAGTATCAAAGGAAGGTGCAGATGTTGCAGTGTTGCCTGAAATGTTCTGTTGCCCTTATGACAACTCATATTTTAAAGCATTCGGGGAAGAGGAAGGTGGCTTTGCTTATGAAGCTATGAAGAGAGCTGCCAAAGAATTTGGAATTTACATAGTAGCTGGGACCATGCCTGAATTGGATGGCAATAAAGTGTATAACACTTCATATGTATTTAATAAAAACGGAGAACAAATAGCAAAACACAGAAAAATGCATTTGTTTGACATAGATGTTGAGGGCGGCCAATATTTCAAAGAATCAGACACTTTTTCTCTGGGCAGCGATGTTACTGTTTTTGATACTGAATTTTGCAAAATAGGGCTTGCTGTTTGCTATGATATCAGATTTCCTGAGCTGAGCAGGCTTATGGTAAATGAGGGCGCAGAAGTAATAATTGTTCCGGGAGCATTTAACATGACTACGGGTCCGGCACATTGGGAACTGCATTTCAGGGCAAGGGCTTTGGATAATCAGGTGTACACAATCGGAGTTTCTCCTGCAAGGGACTATGAAGCATCATATCACTCATACGGCAATTCAATAATAGCATCTCCCTGGGGAAATGTAATAAATCGCGTGGATGAAAAAGAAGGATACATAATACAGGAAGTTGATTTGGATTATGTGAAGAAAGTTAGGAACGAACTTCCCCTATTAAAACATAGAAGGAAGGATGTTTACTCATTAAATAAATTATCATGACATTAAACTAATATTCAATTAAAATTGTATATTTGGATATAATGCGGATAATTGTAGCCATAAAACAACCAATAAATGACCAGGTAAAAACAAGACAACGAAAAATACTCAAATTTCAAACATTTTTAAACTGGCACATTTTATGCAATACTTCATATGAGAAATAAAAAAATATGGAGGAATAATATGTCAATTAAAAAATCTGATAACAAACAAAAAATTGGTAAAGACATTACAAAAATGCGCACGCCTCACACGTATGCAATTATATTTGTGGTTGTGCTTCTTTGCTGGGCATTGACGTTTATGGTACCTGCAGGAAAGTTTAGCACACACGATATAGAATACGCAGATTCTAACGGTGATGTTAAAACCAGAACTGTTTTGATGTCTGAAACATTCAGGTACAGCTACAACCTTGACACTGGAAATTTGTCTTCAGAGCTTAAAAAATTATCTGAGGATGCTTCAGCACTTGAAGAAATGGAAGTTGACCAAGAAGCATTAAAAGAGTTTGTCAAAACTGATCCAACAACTTGGGATCAAACCCAATTGGATGAATTGGGTTTGACAGATGATGTTCTTTATGAAAAATATGGCGAATCAATTTATGACACTAGTCAAAAACTTCACAAAACAGCCAAAGTATGGGGAACAGACGATTATAGCGGATTCGGATTTATGAACTATATTTTTGAAGGTCTCGTTACCGGAAGCAAATATGGCTCAGCTGTAGGAATTGTAGCATTGATTCTTGTTGTCGGCGGATCTTTTGGTATCATAATGAAAACCGGAGCAATTGATGCAGGTATATATGCATTCATAAGAAAATCCAAAGGGCTTGAAAGGCTTGCTCTGCCACTTTTGTTCTTCGTATTTTCTCTTGGTGGTGCTACGTTCGGCATGTCTGAGGAAGTAATACCTTTTGCCATGATAATGGTGCCTTTTGTAATAGCTCTTGGTTATGATTCGATTGTCGCTGTAACGGTTACATTTGTAGCATCCCAGGTAGGAAATGCTGCTTCTTGGATGAGTCCTTTCAGCGTGGCTATCGCTCAGGGAAT
>JBASLQ010000218.1:0-3540 GCA_049656425.1 Sedimentibacter sp. | reverse complement strand
GCCTGGAATCCATTGCATATACCAATTATTAAACCATCTCTGTTTTTCAGTAAATCCATTACCGCATCCTTTAAAAGTTCATTTCGAAATACTGCTGCAATAAACTTTCCTGAGCCTTCCGGTTCATCACCGGCACTGAATCCACCGGGAAATGCAATAATTTGAGATTGTCTTATGAGTTTATTCATTTCTTTAATTGAATCCTGCACATCCTGAGTGCTCAAATTCTTAAATACAAATATTTCTGCTTCTGCACCGGCTCTTTCAAAAGCTCTTTTAGTGTCATATTCGCAGTTTGTTCCAGGAAATGTCGGTATGAACACTTTTGGTTTTGCAATAGTTAATGATGATGAAGATTTAACGGGTTTGCCTTTATGTGCGTTGTTTGAATAATTATCTATTGTTCCGCTTGCATCAGATTTAATTGGATAAATGCTGTTTAAAGGCTGTATCCAAGCTGATTTCATTTCATTTATTGTTATTGAAATATTGTTTAAATTTAATGTAATTTCTTTTTCAGCTGTTGTTTTTCCTATTTCTATTAAATCAGTTATTTTCAAATTTTCAATTTTTTTTACTTCAAGAACAATATCTCCATATTTTGCTGCAAATAATTCTTCATTAATTTCAAAATATTTATTGGCTGCAAATCCAATTTCATTTCCAAATGTCATTTTGCTGATGGCTGATGCAATTCCACCATAACCAACTGTGTGGGCGCTGAGCACTTTGCCTTTTTTAACAGCTTCATGAATTTGAGAATATTTTGTTTTTATATCCTCAAAATCCGGAATATTCTTTTCATTTCTCTTTATTTTAACCAGCACAACCTTGCTGTTATTTTCTTTAAATTCCGGAGAAATTGTATTTCTGACATCAGAAACAGCAACTGCAAAACTTACTAATGTTGGAGGTACGTTCATATCCATAAATGTTCCGGACATACTGTCTTTGCCTCCGATTGCAGGAATATTCAATTCATGCTGAGCTTTAAATGCTCCAAGAAGGGCGCTAAGAGGCTTCCCCCATTTTTCAGGTGAATTTCCCAGTTTTTCAAAATATTCCTGCAATGTCAATCTTACATTTTTATAATCTCCGCCCATTGCAACAATTTTTGCTACAGAATGAATTACTGCATACATAGCACCATGATATGGACTCTTTTTAGATAAGTAAGGATCATATCCATGCGCCATTAGTGAACATGTATTTGTAACTCCATGTAAAACAGGTATTTTTGCTGCCATTCCTTCAGCCGGAGTTAATTGGTTTTTGCCGCCAAAAGGCATAAGAACTGTTCCTGCTCCAACAGTTGAATCAAATCTTTCAACAAGTCCTTTTTGACATGCAACATTTAAGTCTGTTAAGTTTTCTATCCATTCATTCTTTATATTATCAAATGATTTTTCATTACTTAATTTCACATTTTCAGGTTCTTTTATAAATGCATTGACATTTTGCTTTACTCCGTTTGTATCAAGGAAATCTCTGCTAATATTTAAAATATTTCTGCCTCTCCAAGTCATTTGAAGTCTTCTGTCATCTGTTACATAAGCCACTACTGTTGACTCAAGGTTTTCCCGGTGAGCAAGCTCATTAAATTTATCCACATGTTCTTTTTTTACAACAACAGCCATTCTTTCCTGAGATTCAGATATTGCAAGTTCAGTTCCGTCAAGGCCTTCATACTTCTTTGGAACCATGTCAAGGTTAATAATAAGTCCTTCAGCAAGTTCTCCTATTGCTACCGATACTCCTCCTGCACCAAAATCATTGCATCTTTTAATAAGTCTACTGGTTTCTTCATTTCTGAAAAGTCTTTGAATTTTTCTTTCTGTAGGCGCATTTCCTTTTTGTACTTCTGAGCCGCACACTAAAATTGATTCTTCCGTATGCTCTTTAGAAGATCCTGTTGCTCCTCCACATCCGTCTCTTCCTGTTTTTCCTCCAAGGAGTATTACAACGTCTCCTTTTTCAGGAATTTCTCTTATTACGTTCTTTCTTGGAGCTGCTGCAATAACTGCACCAATTTCCATTCTTTTTGTAACATAGTCAGGGTGGTAAACTTCAACAACATGACCTGTTGAAAGACCAATTTGATTTCCATAAGAACTGTAGCCGGCTGCAGCTTCCGTAGAAATTTTACGCTGAGGAAGTTTTCCCGGCAAAGTGTCTTCTATGCTTTGTCTTGGATCTCCGCTTCCTGTAACACGCATTGCCTGATAAACATAAGATCTTCCGGAAAGGGGATCTCTTATGGCACCTCCAAGACAAGTGGCAGCACCTCCAAAAGGTTCTATTTCTGTAGGGTGATTATGAGTCTCATTTTTAAACATCAACAACCATTCTTCATTTCTACCGTCTACTTCTACATTCATCACAATGCTGCATGCATTTATTTCATCTGATTCTTCTAAATCATCCAGCATTCCTTTTTTCTTTAATTCCTTGGCTCCTATAGTTGCCAAATCCATTAAGCAAATATCTTTTTGCCTGTCTTTATAAACAAATTTTCTGCTTTTAATATATTCTTCATAAGTATTTTTAATTTCATCAGTTACTTTTCCGCCTTCAAATACTACATTATCAATTACTGTTGAAAATGTAGTATGTCTGCAGTGATCAGACCAATAAGTATCTATTACTTTAATTTCAGTAACTGTTGGATTTCTCATTTCCGTTGTTTTGAAATATTCCTGACAAAAAAGCAAATCCTCAGCACTCATAGCAAGTCCCGTAGTAATACGATACTTCTCTATTTCTACCTTAGATTTGTTTATAAAGTTTTCTATCGTCTCAACATCATCAGGTTCAGGGTACTCTTCATCTAAAGTGTCAGGCTTAATTAAATCTGCCACCCTGGAATCAACAGGGTTGATGTAATATTCTTTAATTTTTTCAAAATCTTCATGCGACAATACGCCTTCAAGAACTATTACTCTGGCATATTTCACAGGTGGTTTTTCTTTTCCTGTAACAATTTGAATGCATTGTGCTGCAGAATCTGCTCTTTGATCATATTGGCCAGGCAAATATTCAACTGCAAAAATTTTATCGTCCGCAATATCAATGTCATCCAAATAAACAAAATCTTGGTTTGGTTCTGAAAATACTGAAATTACAGCTTTTTCAAAATCTTCACTGCTTATGTGGGACACATCATATCTGTTTAATATTCTCACATTATTTAATTTATAAAGCTTTAAGTTTTCTTTGAAGTTGCTCATTAAATTCATAGCTTCTGTGTTAAAGCCTTGTTTTTTTTCTACAAATACTCTCTTAACATCAAAGTTCATATATAACCATCCTTTTGTTATACAATATTCAACATTTAAATTCAAATATATGATAACAAATATAAAAATGATTGTCAATGGTTTTTCTATACTGATTTCATTTTTTATTCAATTTTAATTCGTTATATCACGAACTGTGTTAACTATCATTGCCATATATTTCGTATTATAATGAACAATAAAAAATATTCCATTTTAAATAAAAAGAGTTGCTGCGCAACTCCCGCTAAGGGGACCTATGTCC
>JBASLQ010000217.1:0-3081 GCA_049656425.1 Sedimentibacter sp. | reverse complement strand
TTTTATTACCAAAGCCTCCATCTTCTTCAGCAGTCTTCTTGGAGTGACAACTCTTACAAAGTGACTGCCAGTTACTTCTGTCCCAGAAGAGCTTCCTATCTCCACCATGAGGTTTGATATGGTCCACTTCTGTTGCTGGAGTAAGTCGCCCATCTCTTTCACAATGAACACACAGTGAATTCTTTTTTAGAAACTCTTTGCTCACCTTTCTCCACTGATAGGTGTACATCTTGGAGCTTCTATTGTTTTGATTTCTTATCAGTTCTTTCTTATGTTTACTGCAGTACCTGTCATGACTTAGTTCATTGCATCCAGGGTAACTGCAGATTACTTTAGGTTTCCAAGGCATAATATCATCTCCAGATATTTTATTCAAATATTGTGCATTAAAAAAGCTCCGTTATATTAACTGAGCTTTAAATATTATATTAAAATTTATTTAAGAAATCTTTTAATTCCTGCATCTTATATTTATAATTAATTTTTTTGTGACTACAAAATTCACAAATCCATTTATAATCTCTATCGGTACCATTTCTGTAACTGAATCTCCTAACGGTTGTAAGCATTTTACTTCTAAATTTCATCGGATGTTGATTCATGCTTATTAAGTTGACATGTTCAAACTCTTGATGCATTTCATCCAGCGTAACTTCAGAGTCTATATACTTCAAAAATAACAGTTCATAAAAAGCAAATGGTATAACATCCTCAATTAATTCCTTAACCAACGTTTCGTGGGGACCACCATCCTTTGTATCGTCAGATACGAAAGCAACTAAACCCATCGCCTTTGCTAATGATACGGCATATAATTCACCCATATCAAACAGGTATTCATAGTCACGCTTATATCCATCAAACAAACCTTTAATACCCATTGAAATCAGATCTTTATTCGTTACTATTTCAACTAACCCTTCAGCTACGTCAGATGAAAAACTATTATAAACCATTATTGATTTATGTTTCAATTCATTCTCGTATAAATATTCATGCATATATAGCTTATCAAAAAAAGAAAATATCAAATCCTTTTTATCGCTCGTATATAAATGGATAACAATGTCTGTATCTATTGACGCTTTCATCACTCAAACTCCTCGAAGATGTCTTTTATATCTAACTCATCCTCTTCTTGTTTTTCTTTCTTAAATATTTCTGAATCCATTCCAATGAGAGCTAGGGACTTTTCTAAACTTGAATAAGGGATATAGTCTTTTTCATAGTTGCTCGTTACATACTCCAAATATTTTGAAGGCACTTCAGTTATATTTGCTGACTTTAATAATCTTTCATCAGCGTCAAGTTTCTTAAATAAGGCTGCTGATGTTTCCGTGTTGCGTTTATCAAAAAGTAGACTCTTGTGGCTTCCAGTAATCATCCTAAGATCATATAATCTTACAGCCATTGCTGCATAACTAACTTGAAACTCAAGTTGCAATAGAACTATATCTAGTGCACCAAGTTCCTGACAATTTTTTTTGAGTTCAAACTTTATAAATTTTCTAATTTCCTCTTCCGGCATTAGAAAGCAATTAGCAAAATAAAAAGCTCTAGCTTCTGATATGTCTTCAGAACTATCGTTAATTTCTATATCAATTTTCACATCATTGTATTCATCTGCGAAATCATATATTACATGGCCCATTTCATGAGCAATTGTGAAAATCTCTCTCGATAAAATTTCAGATGAATTTGAAATAATAATCTTCTTTCCTTCAAAGAAAGTAGAAAATCCTAAAATTTTATCTTTACCAAAAGGATATCTAATCAAATGAATACCCATCTGTGAAACCAAACTAAAAATGTCTTTTACACCATAAGTTTGAATTTTATTTTCTTGTCTTACTTTTAAAGCACGTTGCTC
The DNA here is from genome assembly GCA_049656425.1 of Sedimentibacter sp. Taxonomy (GTDB): domain Bacteria; phylum Bacillota; class Clostridia; order Tissierellales; family Sedimentibacteraceae; genus Sedimentibacter. The sequence goes on along the minus strand of JBASLQ010000217.1, from coordinate 1,211 downwards.
AATCTCTATTTTATCAATCCACATATTCATCACGCACCTTCATTTGATAGTACAACTTTTCGTGTGCATTAAAAACTCTCAATATTTTCTCAATCTTAGCAACATTGCTAACTATATCTTCACTAGTGCTTTTTTCTCTAAAAAATGTAACTAACTCTTTATTTTCTTGTTCAACATTTGTTATATCTGATGTTGGTACGCCAAAATAATCAGCAATTTCCTTTATAAGAGCATAAGAAATGTCTACTTGACCATTTTCTAAACGAGAATATCTTTGTCTAGTTGTCCCTAATACATCAGCCATTTGTTCTTGGCTGATTCTATGTTCAGTACGCAGTTCTTTAATCTTACTTCCTATTGCATAACTCATATTGATCCCTCCTGTTATAATTATATAACATATTATATGATTAGTCAATACTTATTGTTACTATTTTATAACATTTTATTCATTAAAATAAAAATATTTTAAAAGGTATAGAAAAAGCTCTAAAAGAATTTAATCTCTTAGAGCCAACATTGCGTTTCCTTGGAATCATATTGATATAACCTCGGCCTATTCTACAATGCTATGGGGTCTTTAATTTTCTATACCTCTACACCATATACTATACCACATCTTGACAGTGACATCTTGGGACATTTAGTGACAACTTTTGATTTTTTCAATTTCTTTTAAAGCTTTTCCATGAATTCTAAATATAGTTCTTCTATCATATCCTACATTTCTTGCTACTTCTTCCCATGTCTTTCTATCAATGTACCGCATCTGTAATACTAATTGATATACAGGGTCATCTACTTGGTTTATTGTTTCTTCGATTTCTGATTTTAATTTTATTAATTCATCAATATCTTCATTTACTTCATTCTCTAAATCTATAAGTCTTACTATTGTTTCTTCCATTGGACTTTGCTTCTTGGTGCTTTTTACTTTCTCTTCACCAAAAGTTGTATTTACCTTAGATGCCAGAGTTCTCAACGAACTCACTTGTTCCAGCTTGCTGTTTATTCTCTGATTGAGCCATATCGCTTGAGATAGATATTCTTTTGCATTCATTCTCTTTTCGCTCCTCTCTTAACCTTTCGATTAGATTTTCACCATTTAAATCCGTAAGTACCTTGAACCAGTCAGAAAGGAAGAACCTCTCGATACTACTTCTAGTAGCAGGGGATTTAGCAAGACGGTAATCTTTAACAGCCTGTAGTAT
>JBASLQ010000216.1:0-6219 GCA_049656425.1 Sedimentibacter sp. | reverse complement strand
TTTGAAACCTTGGAAGAAATAATGGATATTTTTAATAAATACATAGGGAGAAAATATCTAGGGGATAGACAAAAAATTTTTTTAAATTATTTAGGAAAGGACTTGAATAAAAAGTGGAAAGAATTCTCAATATAATACAATCTAAAGATTTCAATTTTTCTTTGACAAATTTACTTATTGATATTTATTCGAACGATTATAAAAAATACTTTGAAGAATTATGGTTTGATGAAGAAAAAATCGAAGAATTGAGTAATGATGAATTAAATAAATTGATAAAGCTTTCTGCTATTATTGAATATGTTGGTAACAGAAAATCAGATGCTAAACTTTATAACTGGATTTATTCAAATAAATTGAAGCTAGATTATCCATATACCCCAGGGGTAGAAGAAGAAAGTGCCGCTCGTGTCAAACGAATACTGTTTGCCCCTAAAGAATTTTCAACCAGAAATGTTTTTTATGACCACAATATACTTAAACCAGTTTAGAGGATTCTGGGGAGGATTCTGGGGACGGACCTTTCAGTTTTATTGAACTAAAATATCAATTATAATAAAAATAGAGTGAAACTTTTCAAATATTATGTTATAATAAGCCATAATTTGGTAATTCGTTTAAGTCAATTGACAATCCTGACATTGATATATTTCATAAATATTGCTTAGCAATATATAAAATTATCAAGGAGTGATAAAATGGCAAGACATGCTAGAATAATCAGCAATTCAGGTATATACCACATAATGGTTCGAGGAATAAACAAAGAACAAATTTTTAAAAAAGATTTTTATAAGACTAAAACATTGGAAATATTGAAAGACATAAAAAAAGAAACAGATTTTTCTATAATTTCATATTGTGTTATGGACAATCATTTACATTTATTAATAAAAATAACAGAAGATAACCTTGCAGTTGTAATGAAAAAATTAAATGTGAAGTATGCAATGTTTTATAACCGTTTAGAAAAAAGATATGGATATGTTTTTCAAGACAGATTTAAAAGTGAAGCAGTTGAAGATGACAAGTATTTATTAGGCGCATTGCGTTACATACACAACAATCCAGTAAAAGCAAGAATTACTGATAATATTGTTAATTATCATTGGTGCAGCATGAAAGAATATATGAGTGGAAATCTTTCTTTAATCAGTGAAAAATATTTGCAGGAAATATTAGGTTTGTTTAAAGATAAATATGAATTTTTAAAATTTCACAATTTATACGATGATAATTTGTATTTAGACACAAAAGAAGAACAAGAGGTTAATATTCAATTGATAGTTCAAAATTCTATTGAAAAATATGCAATTAGAAATGGCTTTTCAGATCAAAGTCAGTTTTCCCTTGACCGAAAGGAAGAACTAGCTAAAGAACTAATGTCCCTTAATTTAATTACATATAAAGAAGTCGCACGGCTATGCAATTTGCCATATTTGAGCGTTCTAAATATGGTTAATGATTGAAAACCTGGGGACGTAAAATCTGGGGACGGACCTTTGAGTTTTTAAACTCATAAACTCACAGGTCCGTCCCCAGATTTTATTTTTGTTTTTTTACAAATTCGCCTATTTTTTTATCGGCTGCAGAAATGTGTTTTGTAAGCCAGTCCAATATAAACTGATTTGAATTTAAAATTACAATTATGTTTATACCGTCTGTTTCATATGATTTTCTTAATTCTGCTAATTTTTTAATAAACCCTTCATGCAGTTGCTTTTGTGTGCTGTATTCAGGATAATTTATACTGAGCATATATTTCTCCTCATCTCTGAAGTGAGTTTTTGTGTAATCATCTAAAAAATTAAACATCTGAACAATGTATTCCTTTGACTTTCCGCTTTTTCCTGCTTCAAACAACTGGTCTGCTTTCTCAAACCATTTTTTGTGCTGTTGATCAATAAGCTCAACTCCAACCTCTAAGTTCTTTGTCCATAATAGTGCCATAATAAGCCTCCTGATATTTAATAATGCAAGGAAATATCATGTATTCCTTCATTATACTATGTATTAAGTCTGAATTAATATAATTTTCATACCTTTGATTTTATACCCTTTTTTTCTAAATCTTAATCTTCTATTTTATAATAACTTTTTATTTAACTTCTTAAACTTAATAGTTTTTCACAGTGTCATTTAATTTTATTCCTTCTACCAACTCTTTTAATACTTGAGCTTGACCACTAAGTTCTTCACTTGCTGCTGCACTTTCTTCTGCTGTTGCTGAATTAGTTTGTACAATAAATGAAATTTGCTCAATACCGGCTAATACCTGAGATGCTGATACTGCTTGCTGTTGTGATGCTTCAGTTATTTCATTTATCATTTCTTCCACTAATTTTGATTTTTCTACAGCCAGATTTAGTGAATTCTTTGTTTTTGCAGCAATTTTAGAACCTTTTTCTACGGCACTAATTGAATTTTCAATAAGCGTTTCAGTATTTTTGGCAGCTTCTGCACTTTTTGAAGCAAGATTTTTTACTTCATTTGCAACAACTGCAAATCCATTTCCAGCTGAACCTGCCCTTGCAGCTTCAACGGCCGCATTTAGAGCAAGTATGTTTGTTTGAAATGCAATAGTATCAATAACTTTTATAATTTTACCTATTTCTGTAGAAGTGTCCTTTATATTAGTCATTGCTTCATTCATTTCTTTGACATAATTATTACTGTTTTCAACTTGTTTTTCTGCTTCCAATGATGCTTCATTTGCTTTATTGGCATTTAAAGCATTTCTATTTATTTGTTCTGTCATTTCATTTATAGCTGCAGACAATTCTTCAACTGAGCTGGCTTGTTCTGTTGCTCCTTGAGAAAGAGCCTGAGCACCTCCGGCAAGTTGCTCTGAACCGCATGCTACTTGTTCTGCACTTTCATTTACCTGACTCACCAAATTATTCAAGTATTTGCTTATTTTTTTCATTGACAATGCAATTGAATTAAAGTCTCCGTTATATTCCATATCAATTTCTTTTGAAAAATCGCCATCGGCAATAGCTCCAAGATTATAAGATATATCATTAATTATAATATTAATTCCTTTTACTGTACTTTTTAAGGATTTAATCAATAGTCCTATTTCATCATCTCTTGTAGTTCGTTCAATTTCTGTATGCAAATCACCTTCTGCCAGTTGTTTTAATCTTTCAGCACATTCTTTTATAGGATTTGCTAAATTATTAGATAAAATTTTACCAGTAATATATGCCAATATTAATGATAAAACAGAAATAATTAATGTAATTATAATGCTTAAATTTGTGGAGCCCATATATTCTGATTGAGGGGCGCTTATAAAAAATCCCCACCCGTTGCTGCCTTCAACAGGCGAATATGCAATAAGGTGCTTTTTATTGTTAATTTCATAATCAGCAAATTCAGTGTCTCCACCTAGCATTTTCTGCTCTATTGTTGCCATGGACTTATTGCTTCCGTCTGCTTCAAACGACTTTATTATATTCTCATCAGACAGAACTCTGTCGTACTCAGGATGTGCAATTGTATAACCATCCTTATTCAGTATAAATCCAACCCCTTGTTCTCCTACCTTTACAGATGATGCAATATCAGATAAAACTTGCCCATCCAATACTATTACAGCAATTCCGCTTACTGTCGATCCATATATGCCATCTTTCCAAAGAGGAGCTGAAACAGTAAATGTTACCTTATCCAGTTTTTCATTTATTTTAGGTTCTGTTATAAATGTATTTCCTTCCATTGCTGCATTAAAAAAATCCATGTCATTTACAATGTATATTTCGTGAGTAACTGGAGAGTCACCTCTGCCTTTGGCATTTGTTGTATAAGCATCTAGCAGTCCATACATTTCAACCATTTGTTCTAAAATCACAGATTTTTCTTGATTATTTATTTTTGTGTCTGATAATTGCTGATTTAATCCAATATTAGATGCTACCGCTCGATATACTTCTAATTTATTTGCAACAGAATTTGAAGATACTTCTGCCACATTATTCATAGTTTGTTCTAATGTATTAAATGTAATATTATAGCTTTGAAAAGCAGATATACCGCCTAATGCTATAACAACTGTCAAAATTAGTGCAATGAAACTTATAAATATCTTTGATTTAATGCTGCTTTTATTTGTGATTAAAATTATTATTGATTTAATTTTATTTATTAATTTTATTAAGAATTGCTTTGATTTATCAATAAATTTCGAACTTTTAATTTCTTTGAAAATGTTTGTCAAATTAACTAAACTTAAATATTTTTTTACTTTGCTTTTAATTTCATATAATTTTAATTTTTTCACAATATCCTCCAATTTTTTTGATAAACATTATACATTAATACCCATTATTAATATCGGCAAACATTAGCAAAAATTAATACAGAAATTCTGGGGACGGACCTTTGAGTGTTGAAAATTAACTCAAAGGTCCGTCCACCGGGTTTATGCTTTTAAATTGACTAGCTTCGAAAATGATTGTGGTTGATTTAAACTTGCCTTAACACTTTTCAATGCATCATTTACATTTTTTCGAATTTCTTTATCCATTTCAATTGTTTCTGTAACTAAAATTCTTATTTTTATTTTTAAATTTTTTGCTTCTTCTGATTCTTTAAACTTTTTGTGATTCTTAATATATTCATTTATTTCGTCATCAATGTTTCTTATTTTTTTTATGTATTCTTGTCTTTCATTAATCATAGCATTAACTTTGTTGTATTCGGTTTTTAACTGAAGAGCCTTTATTTCCTTTGTGAAATCATTTAAATTTTCAACTGCTTCAAGTTTGTCCTTTAACAATTTTTCCATATGTCCACCATTAGTTTTTTTCAGCTTTTGCTATTTTATCAGCTTCTGCCCAGGTATTTCTTAAATCTTTAACCATTGGTAATATATTATCTATATTTTTTATTGATTTCATTGATGATGCTTTTATTAGCTCCTTGTTAAAAAATATATACATTTCTGCTAATTCTTGGGATAATTTATACTTATCATCTAATGTAACAATAAGATGATTGAAAATTTTCCTGCATTTTTCTAAATTGATATTTGCATTTTCATAATCTTTATTTTCCATTAAAATTTTACTTAAATTTAATTTTTTAATTGCTTCATCAAACAGAAGAACAAGGAGTTCGCCCTTTGTCATAGTGTTTACTGAATTTTTTTTATATTGTTCAAATGGATTTAACATTTTTTCACCCTTTCTTATCCTAACATATCTGTTAGCCACGAGCTTTGAGAATTTAAATTATTTAATGTCGTCTCTAAAGAGGAAAACTGATTCCAGTATCTTTCTCTTTCATCTGCCATCTTGTCTTTTAATTCTTCCATTTTGTCATCATATTCTTCCATTTTTTCAGAAATATAATTTTGGTCTGACGTAAGACCGCCGTCCAAACCTGCTTCATCAATAAGAATTCCTGTCGTACCATACGCTCCGACATTTGCTATCAAGGTTTGCCTTAATTGAACAGCAAGTCCTGATTTTGCAGTGCTGCTTGTATCCGATGTTGTACTTGAAAATAAACTTGCTATTTCATCCGGATTTTCCATCAGCTTTTCTTTGAATTTTTCTTCATCAAGTATTAATTTACCGCTTGTGTCCATGCTTGCTGATGATATTCCTATGCTTGACAAGGACATACTGCTCACTGAAGTAATACCAGACATAGTTTCTCTCATATTGCGCAAAATGGTGTTCATTTTGCTGTCACCAAACAACACTCCCTTTTTAGCTTGAGTTTCCCAGTCTTTTATTTCATCTTGTTCCATTTCTTCTTGTTGTTCTGGATTTAAAGGTTCATAGTCTCTGTTTGGTTTTTCACTTGTTTTTGTGCCTATTAAGGTTATTATTTCATTGTAAGAATCAATAAATCCTTTGAATTTTTCAACAACTTCATCAGCATTATTTGTTACATCAAATGTTATTGGTGTATCTGTTAATTGCAGTCCTTTTGCTTTTTCGTTCAATTCAATGTTAATATCATCAATTGTAAAGTTAGCAGTACTGCGGTTAATTGTATTTTGAACTCCATTTAAGGTGTATGTCATTGTTGTGTCAGTTCCTGCATTAACAATATAATTGACTCCAGATGTTCCAAAAAGTGTTGCTGCTAAATTACCTCCATCGCTTACGTCTACAATGCTTACCCCTTTATGCACTCCTGTTTCGGTTGCTTTTACGGTAAATGTGTTTGTTGTAGATGAATAATAAACTTTCACACCTGCAT
>JBASLQ010000215.1:0-2469 GCA_049656425.1 Sedimentibacter sp. | reverse complement strand
GGTTTGAAATCTACACCTGAATGTCGATTCCGAGGGGCCTTCCCTCATCTTTTATAAAGCATGAGCTTCTGCTTACACTACTACAGTTATCTCTTCAGGACACACGTCTACGCTTAACATCATAAGTCGCCCGATGATGTCCAAGACTCGCTATGAGTGGTTTGCTAAACCTTTCTCAGTTGGATTCCCACCAACTAAATATTGCGTCCTTATCTTGACGCACTACCTGTCACCAAGTCGATGTAGTTCTTCGGAGGTTTTCCTGTCACCGCCAAAGTTCACGGCGAGGTTCCGAAGGTTCACTACTGAAAATTCAATTCTCTTTTTCGAAGCTTTCACCTAATTTTGTTAATTTGTATTTTTGGTTTTTGCTTTTTATTTTATCAGGAATCATATATTCTATTAACCCTTGATTAAGCAAATTATCCATTGCTTTTCTTAAATTTCCTGGAATTGACTTGTATCCTAATGATATAGCAATTTCTTTTTTAGACATATTAGAATGATTTAACAGTCCTACTAGTCTTAATTCAGTAATATTTAAGTTATCAATAGTTATCGTATTTTTTTTCTCTATTGACTCATCTTGGACCTCATCTTGGACCTCATCTTGGACCTCATCTTCAATAAAATACTCATTAATTAGCAGTTTAACTAAAAAATATGTCCTATCATCATCTGTATCGAAAATGGGCTTAGGTGATTTATTTATTTCCATGGACTTAATTATTTTTGGAATACCGGTCGCTCTTCCCTCTGTCAATTTTAATTCCTTTAAAAAATCACCAATTCTTCTATTTCTATATCTTCTAACAATTACTTGCCCATTATCTATGTCCGATTTTCTTATTGATTTATCTGGTCCTGGATAACTTACTATAGTTATTTTTTCTTTGTCTATTCTTACTTCTATAGGGTTTCTTTCTTCATAACTTCTATGATATACCGCATTTACAACAGCTTCTTCTATAGCCGCATAAGGATAATTAAATACCCTTATAGCTTCTGCTTTATTTGGTACCTTTATTACTTTTTCTTTTAGTATAGAATTTTTTATATACTTTAAAATACTTCTAATTTGTTCATGTATAGGTCCTGTAAATATTTTTTCAATAAAGACATCATCTCCAGATGTTTTTTGAAAATGCACTAGTTCTATTTGGCTCATGGGAATAAGTTTTTGTGGATTATCACTAAACATAAGGATACCAATATTTTTAGGCTTTATAAATTCTTGTGCTCCTTCTACAATATTCATTTGTCTACCTAACATCTCTATAGATATATCATTAACCTTATCATACATTTCACTTTTCACATCGCCAAGATATTCTTTTATAAGATTAATTTTTAAATCTGATAACTCAGAATTATAATGTACTCTATCATCAAATGGTATATTTCCAGCTAAATTATATAGTTCTCTTTCTTCATCCTGTTTGGTTGGTACAGTGTTTGAATATCGCCTAATGTATATTTTATAATCCTTAGTTTTAGAATGAAAATCCTTTGGAGATTTATAAGGTCTATTTTGTCCACCCGGAGCCCAAATTATAAGAATCCATTTATCTTTATATAACATAGGTTCTACTATTGGAAAATAATTAGGCTTTAATAAATTGCAATAATTCAATAGCTCTTTCTGTATTTTATCTATTATTTTTATATCTATTCCTTCAGGTGGTAATGTTGGCCTTCCATCATTGTCTTTTACACCTACAATAACATAACCTCCACCCCAATTATTTATATCATTTGCAAATGCTGAAATAGTATGCAAAATTTCATTAGGATTCCATCCTGCTTTAAATTCAATTCTTTCCCATTCAACTGTCGCACCATCAAATAATTGTTCTATGTTTATAGGCAAACTCATTACTAACCCTCCACCAAAAAATATTCTGCATCTATATTGATATTATATACCATATTAGTTTATTTTAAAACAATTGTTATAGAAAAAATCTCAATTTTAAAAATATTTTCAAACACCCATCCTATTATATTTTACAAAGTGTAAGTTAAGTACCTTGAACCAATAAGGTATAAAATTGGGGTAGTTTTTTGTATAATACTTGTAACGCCATTTAAATATGTAAATATGCTAGACTGTGGCCTTATAATATTTTGGTATTGATGCAAATTCAGTGAATAAATGTGAGTTTTCCAGCTAAAAACTTCATACTAAACATATCAATATTCGCCACGAGGTACATTTTCAAAAAGTCGAGTAGACGGAGTCTCGCGACTCCAACCCCTCACAGAACTTATCCCGACTTACCCTATTTAGGCATCCAACTCTTCACTTCATCATTTACAATAATAGCTGTTACCAGCACTAGGTTCATATATATACACATTTATATATAAAGCTTCTGCACTCGTCAATGAAATTACCAATCATTCGACGATTACCTGTTACTCCATAATAGTTACAGTGTCCTTGAATTTTTGCTTTCATTGTTTTCA
>JBASLQ010000214.1:0-2557 GCA_049656425.1 Sedimentibacter sp. | reverse complement strand
CAGGGCAAAATATGAAAGATATTAAATTTCAAACAAACAGGCCTCCTGTTGTTGGGGTAAAACTTGGATTAATTGCAGAGGAGGGCAGAAAAAATGAAGAGTAATGCTGATGTTGTAATTATTGGAGGCGGTATTTCAGGATGTTCAACTGCTTATAATCTGGCAAGAAAAGGTGTTAAAAATATAGTAGTATTGGAAAAAAATTATATGTGCAGTGGTTCAACAGGAAGGTGCGGAGCTGGTGTCAGAATGCAGTGGGGAACAGAAATGAACTGCAAAATTGCAAAAAAAAGTATTGAATTCTATGAACATGCCAATGAAATACTTGAATATGACAGAGATGTTGATTTTAAGCAAAGCGGTTATCTCCTTGTAGCTGACACTGACAAGGAAATAGAGCAGTTTAAAAGAAATATTGAAGTTCAGCATGCTTGTGGAATACCTTCTAAATTGCTGAGTTTAGAAGAAGCAAGAGAAATAGTTCCTCATTTGAATACCGGTGTTTTAAAAGGTGCTGCTTATTGTGACAAAGATGGATTTTTAAACCCGTTTCATACTACAGATGCTTTTTATAAAGCGGCAAAGAAACTTGGAGTGGAATTTAACACATTTACTGAAGCAACAGGTATTAAAACAGAAAAAAATAAAGTTGCGGGAGTGGAAACAAACAAAGGTTCCATATCCACAAATATTGTTATTAATGCTGCAAATGCATATTCTAAAAACATATGTGACATGGTTGGACTTGATATACCTGTATATTCAGAAAGACATCAGATTCTTGTTACAGAACCGGTTGAACCAATGCAGGATCCAATGGTAATGGCATTCGGACTTAATTTCTACATTCAACAGTCACCTGAAGGTTCCTTTATAATGGGAAGAGGAGACGCAAATGAACCAAAAGACTTAAGAACAACATCCAGCTGGCATTTTATAGAGGAAATGGCAAAGACAATAGATACAATACTTCCTCCGATTTCAAAACTAAGAGTTATAAGACAATGGGCAGGACTGTACAATATGACTCCGGATAAACAGCCAATATATGATAAATCAGAAGAAATTGAAGGCTTTTACATTTCAGTAGGATTCAGCGGACATGGTTTTATGTTTGGTCCGATTACAGGAGTAGTTATGTCAGAAATGATTTTGGGAGAAAAGCCTACAATAGATGTGAGCATGCTGAATTTAAACAGATTTAAAACAGGTAATTTACTTCTTGAACCATCAGTAGTATAATGTGAATAATAGATAATCAATCGTTAAGAAAGAGGTGTGTAATGAGAAAAAAATATTTGGATAAACTTGTAAATATTTTACAACAGAAAAATATGGATGCAATACTCATAGCTCCATCGGAAGAAATGGAATTTATAATGGGTCACAATACTCATCTTTGTGAAAGATTTCAAGCTTTAATAATTAAAAATGACGGAACATACTTTTACATATGCAATTTATTGACAGTTGATGAAATTCAGGCGGTACTTGGTTCGGAAATCAAAGTGTATGGATGGTTTGATGGAGATTTATTTACGGACACAATAAAAAAAGCTTTTGAAGAACAGGACTTACTAGGCAAAACAATAGGTGTAAATTCAACGGAAAGAGCTTTTCTAATACTTCAAATAATGGAAGCCATTGACGTTAAATTTGTAAATGGAAAACCTCTACTTGAAGAAATGAGAATGATAAAAGACGAAGAAGAACTTGAAAATCTTAGAACAGCAGCTCGAATAACAGATGAATCATATATAGAATTGTTAAAATTTATAAAACCGGGCATAAAAGAAGCAGACATTTCAAAAAAAATGAATGAAATATTTAAATCCAAGGGTGCTGACGAAGGATTTACAATGGTTTGTTCAGGACCAAATTCTTCTTATCCGCATTATAACAGTGATCAGAGAGTTATACAGGAAAAAGATGTTATAGTCCTTGACTGGGGCTGCAAATACAATGACATGTGTGCAGATATGTCAAGAACAGTTTTTGTCGGAGGAATTACAGAGGAAGAAAGAAAAGTATATGAAATCGTTTTAGCATCTCAGGAAGCAGGCGAAAATGCAGCCGTACAGGGTGCATACATTCCTGATGTGGACAATGCAGCAAGAGAAATAATAGAAAAAGCAGGATACGGCAAATATTTCTTTACAAGACTTGGTCACGGTATTGGTTATTCTGTGCATGAATCTCCGGATATTAAAAAGAGCAATGAAAGAAAATTAGAAAAAGGCATGGTATTTAGCATAGAGCCTGGAATTTACTTGGCAGGAAAGTTTGGTATGCGTATTGAAAATATAGTTGCTGTAACAGAAAGCGGGAACGAAGTTTTAAATAAGGCATCAAAGGAAATAATGATAATTAATAACATATAATTATAAAAGAATTAGGCTTTGCCTAATTCTTTTCACAATATCAGGAGAACTTTATGAAGAAATCATTAGCTATTGTCAGTTATAGTATAGAATCAGTTAACTCCTATTACAAACAAATAATGAGTTTGTTTCAAGACAATATAATAGTGAAAAAAATTTGTATTGATGATATAGAC
>JBASLQ010000213.1:0-2195 GCA_049656425.1 Sedimentibacter sp. | reverse complement strand
GTGCCGCTTTGAAAAATTGCACCATAATGATCTATTATCATTGTTGTAAGAGCTAATGCTTTTAATAAAAGTACATTCATACATTTTCTCCAATTGTTAAAATTTAATGATTACTGATATATATTATAACATTATTTGTATTTGTTGCAATAATTATATGTGTAAGTATTTCCACGGAAAAATATAAATATTATTGCAGCAATAATAGGTTCAGCATATGTGGCATTGTATATTTCAAAAACAATAATAAAAAGGCAGTTCCCATTACTGCCTTTTTATTATTAACAAGATGTGATAATTATTTGAATTAAGCTAACATTTTAAGAATTGATGCTTTTGGTCTTACTCCAACCATGCTATTTACAACTTTACCGTTTTTTACTACTGCAAGTGTCGGAATGCTCATTACTCCAAATGCAGCTGCTAGTTCTGGCTGTTCATCAATATTTACTTTTCCTACTTTTGCAGTTGTAACTTCGCCTGCAATTTCATCTATTAGTGGAGCAACCATTTTACATGGTGTACACCATGATGCCCAAAAATCTAACAAAACTGGTTTATCTGATTTTAAAACTTCTTGTTCGAAGTTGTCACTTGTTATTTTTATTGTACTCATATTTTCAATCTCCTTAAGATTTATTATTATGAACAAATTTTATCAGAAAAAAATCTATTAACAGTGATTAAGTCACAGGATATTATGAATTTTATGAATTATTTACTTTACTGTCCCTGAAAATTAATACTTTTGTTCCGTCTCCTAAAGTTTGTTCATCCATCTTTGTGCCATTTATAAAAGTGTCCCCATTTTCATCTACTTTGATTTCTAAATTTCTGTTTCCGGTTCCGGTTGTGCACAGTTAATTATATTATTTTATTTGAAAAAAATTTAAAAATTTATTGACAATTGAATAGTTGTTCAACTATAATAAACATATCAATTGAACAACTATCCAATTATGAAAAGAGGTGTTAATTTGACGAGAGATGAAGTGTTTTATGACTGTGATGTTATTCACGCTGATGTAGTAAATAATGTAAAAATAAGAATGCCAAAAGATGAAGACATTTATGATTTATCTGATTTTTTTAAAGTGTTAGGAGACAGTACACGTGCTAAAATCATATGGGCATTAGATCAAAATGAAATGTGTGTCTGTGATATAGCTGTTTTGCTGAATATGACAAAGTCTGCCATATCTCATCAGCTGAAATCTTTGAGGCAGGCAGATTTAGTTAAATATAGAAAAGAAGGCAAAGTAGTTTTTTATTCTTTAAAAGATGATCATGTTAAAGATATTTTTGAAAAAGGTATGGAACATATAAAAGAAAAATACAATTAATATTTAATAATTAAAGGAGGAATTATTTATGAAAAAGGCATTTAAGTTAGAAGGATTAGATTGTGCAAATTGTTTAGCGAAAATCGAAAGAGGTATTAATGAGCTTGATGGAGTTAACAATGCTTCCATTAATTTGATGACTACAAAATTGGTCATTGAAGGTGAAGAAGAAAAAATGCCTGATATTATAGCCATGGCAGAAAAAATTGTAAAAAAATTCGAACCGCATGTAATATTCAAAAAAGCGTAACAGGAGGTAAGTGTGAAGAAGCTTATTTGGCGGCTAATAATAGGTATTGCATTTTTTATAGCTGCTTTAATTTCAAATACTGAATTAATAAAAATAATTTTGTTTATTATGAGTTATATATTTGCAGGATACAATGTTGTCAAAAGAGCTGTCAGAAATATTTTAAGAGGCGATGTTTTTGATGAAAACTTTTTAATGTCTATTGCTTCTTTAGGAGCTTTTGCAATTGGTGAAGCACCAGAAGGTGTTGCAGTTATGCTGTTTTATCAAGTTGGCGAATTGTTTCAAAGTTATGCAGTTGGACAGTCAAGAAAATCCATTGCAAGCTTGATGGATATTCGACCGGATTATGCAAATGTTAAAAGAGGGGATGAGCTTGTAAAAACTGATCCGGATGATGTGAAAATTGGTGATATTATTGTAGTAAAACCAGGAGAAAAAGTTCCTCTTGACGGGAAAGTTATTGACGGCAGTTCAATGCTGGATACTTCTGCACTTACTGGTGAATCTGTGCCTCGTGAAATAAGTGTGGGAAGCGATTTGTTAAGCGGATGCATCAATATAAACGGCGTTATTACAGCAGAAGTTACAAAGGAATTTGG
>JBASLQ010000212.1:0-2119 GCA_049656425.1 Sedimentibacter sp. | reverse complement strand
TATATATTTCTTTATCATTTTATGTTAAAATTTCGGGACTTACTTACAAATTTCTTTACATTCATAATCTTCTTACTATAGTAAACTTAAGGGCTCCTTTTTTTATTACATTATTATCATAAGTTTCTAATATATACTGAGCAAATATTAAAGAAGCTAAACCTGAAATAGCAGAAATTATCTCCTTACTTTGCGTATTGAGCAAATTATATATAATAAAAATTATACATTGCATTAAAGCTAAAGGTGTTCCATACAGCATTAATATATGCTTAAACATAACATCATTCTCTATCTTAATTTTTACATAGTCGCATACCTTTTCAGCAGCTGAAATGTATGCCTCTCTACCATGACATTGTTTACCTTGCAGCTCGCACCACGGTACATATAATGATACTATTAATTACATTTAACAATAATCCTAATTAAGATTTTTCAATTCATTTTGCATCAGAATCCCTACAATATCGGCAAATCGTTCAGGTGATTTTATATAAGCCATACCGCGCCCATATATTTTTTTTGCAGCCGGTATATCTTCATCTTTTCCGGTAAATACACAGAGGATGGTAACACCTTTCTGTTTGCCTTTTCTAACCTCCATGGCTGTGTCATTAACACCAACAGTATCAGTGTATTCATGGTTCGCAAGATTTAAGCTTTTTGAAGAAATTTTTGTTATATCGTTGGGTTTACCATCTGAAAGAACTATAAGTATCTTTTTTTCATAGGTTGAACCCTTCATCATGTGTATCGCTGTACGTATAGCCAAACCGTCTCTATTAAATCCAGCTGAACAGTAATTGAAAATATTATCGTTTTTGTTGACTTCATTATAATCACGAAACAAATTAATAACAGCAAAGTTTCTCATATTGCAGTAAGAGTAAACTCTTACCGGTATATTGCAACGTGTAATACTTTCGGCAATTATATATCCTTCTGTAGCTATTATTTCCTGACGATTAATTTGTGAAGCGGATGCATCTATCATTATATCAACACTCAAGTCACCAATGTCATCATATACATTTTTTAAAAAGACTTTGCTGTCATTAAGGTAAATATTTCTCCAAAGTTTCTCTGATACAAGCTTTCCTGCCTTTGATTTGTTTGGTGATGACTGGAAGTTAATCAACATTGTATTTTTTATTTTATTTGTTAGTTTTGAAATGCTATTGTTGTTTCTGGCTATATTTTTATTATAGTATTCTTTATTCTTTTTTCTTTGAAATAATGTAATCTTTTGTTGAAATGTTTCTTCCTGGTTATCGTCAAACTCTCCTCTTGTAACATGGAGATGGCAGTTCATATGATTTTCCATACAGATATTTTGCTCTAATAATTTTGTTGTCGATTCTGGAAGTATTGAAGTTCCAAAATAATTCTGTATATATTCTCTTTCATTTTTGTCAATTTGTTCTTTAAACATCAACCAATGCAATACAAATTTATTTCTTTTTTCTTCTCCGTCATCAAAATTGATGTTGCCAGTATATTCAGCAGAACCTATATTAATTCGTTTAAATAATGGAACACCGTTAATTAGTTGCTTACTTTTTTCTCCAAAATGAATCATTTTATTGTTATTAAACTTTTTCTTGAGTAGAATTTGTTTTTTATTTGAAGGGTTGAAATTAAAATAAACATTAATAATATAATTCATGCGGTTGATTATATCGTCAGTATTCATAAATTCATCAAATTCAAGCCTATTCAATATTTCTGAACATTGCTCTTTTATTATGGGTTCTTCTCCAAGAGCTCGCTTTAAGTGTGCTATATTAATTATGCCATAAACATCATCATCAGACGGTTTTTCCCCATTATTCAGAACTTTTTTTGCATAGTTTTTACGCATACTTTCTAGTACTGGTCTCTCTGCTTTCCCTTTTTCATATACGCAGTTTTCTAAACCGATCCATGTAAGATTTACATATAAATCATAGTCACTATCTTGTTTAATCAAGCTGAAAAATTTTTGCAGTTTTGAATAATCATAATATTTGTGAACAGCCCCGATTACATAATTCCAATATAAATCTGCCCTTCCATTTTCATCGTATATCTTGAATTCTGACTGGATGGAATAATCATCAGAAGCACTCCATATTAT
>JBASLQ010000211.1:0-1564 GCA_049656425.1 Sedimentibacter sp. | reverse complement strand
GCCTATAAACTCAAAAAAAAAGTATAACTTTTTAAACACGTAATCCAAAGAACTTTTAGTAATAACTTTTAGCATACAAACTAGTATTCTAGCATACTAAAAGTTATTGTTTTTGCTTTATAAAGAGTGAAAGTAGGATTGACTTTCCTATAGTATTGTAGTATACTATCGTTAAGGATTACAAGCAAAAATTCAAAATTGATCGGCATCATTATATTCTTAGTTTACATAAATCAATTAAGTAAGCAATAATGTTAGTAAAATAGCAAAGTCGTTGTACAGAAATTTATTTATACATTTAAAGAAATTTCTGATTACATATGAAGTCTTTTTTATCAAGATTTCAATTATATAGCTTAATAAAATTAAGGAGGAATGAATTTTGAAGTTTAATGGAAAAATTGCAGTGATTACGGGCGGTGCTTCTGGAATTGGAAAGTCATGCTGCTTAAGCTTAGCACAAAGAGGCGCCACAGTAATTGCACTTGACAGAAATGAAGCTGGAGCAAAAGCTGGAGCGGAAGAAATATATTTACACTGATGAATATGACACGGTGCCTCCATTAATCATTGGTCATGAATTCAGCGGAGTAATTACCGAGGTTGGGGATAAAGTGAAAAAGTTCAGCGTAGGAGACAGAGTTATCAGTGAATTGAGCGTCAATGCCTGCGGAACATGCATTTATTGTAAAACTGGAAATCCGCAGATATGCCTTGAAAAAAAAGCTCCTGGCACACACATTAATGGTGCTTACGCAGATTATTTAAACATGCCGGCAAAGCTGGTTCACAAAATTTCTGAAAACATAACATTTGAAGAGGCAGCGGTAATAGAGCCGGCAGCAATTGTAGCACATGCACTTTTGCAAAGAACAAAAATAGAACCGGAAGATTTTGTAGTTGTTATAGGACCTGGGCCAATAGGATTATTGGCAGCTCAGATGGCTAGAATCGGTGGAGCTAGAAAAGTAGCTATAATTGGTATGGATGTTGATAAAAATACAAGATTGAAGGTTGCCGAAAAAATTGGGTGTGATTACATAATTAATGCATCTGAAAGTGATCCATTGGCAATTATAAATGAATTGACAAACGGGCTTGGAGCAGATGTTGTTGTTGAATGTTCAGGTTCCGCAGGAGGAATTAATTCAGGCATAAACATGCTTCGCAAGCAAGGCAGGATGTGTTCAATAGGAATACCTGGTCCGGAAAAAATTCAGATTGAGTGGAAGAAAGCAGTTATTAAGGCTTTAGACCTTGTATGCACATTCAGTTCTTCACCGCTTGCATGGAATTGGGTTGTATCAATGCTTGACAGAAAAGTACTTGACCTGAACAGCCTTATAAGCCACAAGGAACCTCTTGAAAGATGGGAATATATATTTGAAGAAACTAAAAAAGGAAATGTAATAAAAGCTGTTCTGTTACCTTAATTTAGCAAATCCGAACATCATAAGTATTCTTATGGATTTTCGGATTTAAATTAGTATTGTAGTATACTAGTTGCTAAAATAACATAGTTTTTTATTTAAATAACAATAAATTTCAATATATTAAGGAGTGA
>JBASLQ010000210.1:0-3793 GCA_049656425.1 Sedimentibacter sp. | reverse complement strand
GGAGCCTTCTCGTCCTCCTTTCAGTATATACCGAAAGGATATCATATTTTAGCTAAAGTGACTAAATTTCGATGAGCATATGGTTGAAAAATTAATTTAATGCAAATAATTCTTAAAAATCTTCCCACCTATCCAGCGAAGCCGCCGCCCATATTAGAATTTCCAGTCGGGCTACGCCCTCCTTCCAATTCTAATATGGGCGTAAAATCTTAATATGCTATACCTGTGGTTTTATGAAGAATTAATTAATATGCTTGTTTTTTATTTTATGTTCATCTGCATTTATATTGACCTAATTTTCAATGAGCCATCTGACCTATTTTTAGAATAGAACAAACAAAGATTTCTTTGTTAATCGAAATCTTCTGCTTCTGCTTTAATTTATTTGGTGACTGTGAATAGTAACCTATATGTCAAGTAAATAAAAATAAATTATAAAAATTATTGACAAAGAAAGAAATATAAATTATAATTTAAACATATAAATCATATAAGAATACTATGAATTAAAAAGGAGATATAAATTATGGCAAATATTCATAAAAAATTAACTGAATTGATAGGTAAAACACCTTTGTTGGAACTTACAAACTATGAGGAAAAGAATAAATTAAATGCAAAGGTGATTGCAAAACTTGAATACTTTAATCCTGCAGGAAGTGTTAAAGACAGAATTGCTTATGCTATGATAGTTGATGCAGAGGAAAAAGGATTATTAAAGGAAGGTTCTGTAATTATAGAACCTACAAGCGGCAATACAGGTATAGGAATAGCAAGTGTTGCAACAGCCAAGGGATACAGGGCAATTCTTACAATGCCTGAAACGATGAGTGTTGAAAGAAGAAGCCTCTTAAAGGCGTATGGAGCAGAAATAGTGTTGACTGAAGGTGCTAAGGGCATGAAGGGTGCAATAGCAAAAGCAGAAGAATTGGCAAAGGAAATTCCTAACTCATATATACCTGCACAATTTGATAATCCTGCAAATCCAGCTGCTCACTATGCAACAACAGGTCCGGAAATCTGGGAAGACACAGACGGAAAAGTTGATATATTTGTATCAGGAGTTGGAACAGGCGGAACTATTACAGGAGTTGGAAAATTCCTAAAAGAAAAAAATCCAAATGTAAAGATAATTGCTGTTGAGCCCGCTTCTTCTCCAGTTCTTTCAAAGGGAACATCCGGATCACACAAAATACAAGGAATCGGAGCTGGATTCGTGCCTAATACCTTAGACATTTCTATTTATGATGAAGTTATAGCCGTTGAAAACGAGGATGCTTTTAAAACAGGAAAAGAAATAGCAAAATCCGAAGGCTTATTGGTAGGAATATCCTCTGGTGCAGCATTATGGGCAGCTGTGGAATTAGCAAAAAGACCAGAAAATGAAGGTAAAAATATAGTTGTATTATTGCCGGATTCGGGTGACAGATATTTTTCAACAGCATTATTTTCTGAATAAAAATTATTTTTCTGATAACAACAAGGATAATTATAAATAAGCTTAATATGGTTTATGATTTTAATTAAAACTAGGGTCAAGTATTTTAAATTAAAACTAGTTGACAGAATTATATTGTTTTCAAGCATAAAATATTTCATAATAAAATGGGTATTTATAAAAATATAAATTATTACATAGGTGATAGGGTATAAAAGGAATTTTATCACCTATCATTTTTATTTAAAAGAGAGGGTTTATGTTAAACTGAATTAATATCAAATTAAAATAATTATATGAAAAGGAGATTTGAATGAAAATATCTACAAAAGGGCGCTATGCCCTTAGAATGATGCTAGATTTAGCTTTGAATAATACAGGTGAATATATAAAAATAAAAAATATTTCTGAAAGACAAGAAATATCAGAAAAATATCTAGAACAAATTGTAACAATTTTAAGCAGAGCTGGTTATGTAAAAAGTGTGCGAGGAGCACAAGGTGGCTATAGACTTGCAAAAGCTCCTGAAGAATATACAGTAGGCATGATTTTGCGTTTAACAGAAGGAAGTCTTGCTCCAGTAGTATGCGTAGAAGATGAAACTGAATGCAACAGGATTGATGATTGTGTCACAATAGAAGTTTGGAAACAATTAGATAAGGCAATCAATAATGTAGTTGACAATATTACATTAGCAGATTTATTAGACTGGCAGAAGCAAAAAGTAAATAATAATTTTTATATTTAGTAAGAAGAAGGATAAAACTTTTATAAATAAAAGGAGATTATATCGATGTCAGAAAGAAAATACAAATTTGAAACTTTACAATTACATGTGGGACAGGAGCAGGCTGACCCTGCAACCGATGCTAGAGCAGTTCCAATTTATGCAACAACTTCTTACGTATTTAAGGATTCAGCGCAGGCGGCAGGGAGATTTGGACTTGCGGAAAACGGTAATATTTACACAAGGCTCATGAACCCTACTTCTGATGTATTTGAGAAAAGAATAGCAGCTTTGGAGGGCGGTGTCGGAGCTCTTGCTACTGCAACAGGTTCAGCAGCTATAGCATATGCAGTACAAAATATTGCAAAGTTAGGCGACCATATTGTATCGGCTAAGACGTTATATGGAGGTACGTATAACCTGTTTGCAAACACACTCACAGAAAGTGGAATAGAAACAACATTTGTTGACGGAAGTGATGTTAACAATTTTGCAAATGCAATCAAACCAAACACAAAAGCACTTTATATTGAAACTCTTGGAAATCCTAATTCAGATATTATTAATGTTGAGGCAGTTGCAGAAATTGCACATGAAAATGGTATTCCTCTTATCGTGGATAATACATTTGCTACGCCTTACTTATTCAGACCGATTGAGCATGGTGCTGATGTTGTTGTACACTCGGCAACTAAATTTATCGGAGGTCATGGAACAGTTATGGGCGGGGTAATTATTGACGGAGGAAAATTTGACTGGTCTGCAAACGGCAAATTTCCAGGACTTTCACAGCCAAATCCAAGTTATCACGGTGTAGTGTTTACTCAGGCTTGCGGTAATCTTGCATATATCTTGAAAATAAGAACAACATTAATGAGGGATACAGGAGCAACTATAAGCCCGTTCAACTCATTCCTGCTATTACAAGGACTTGAAACTTTATCACTCAGGGTTGAGAGACATGTTGAAAACGCAATCAAGGTTGTTAAATATCTTGAGAATCATCCACAGGTTGATAAAGTAAACCACCCATCCCTTGAAAGCCATCGTGACCATGAATTATATAAAAAGTATTATCCAAACGGTGCAGGTTCAATATTTACATTTGAAATTAAGGGCGGCAAGGAAAAAGCACAGAAATTCTGCGAAAGCCTTGAACTATTTTCTCTGCTTGCAAATGTTGCAGATGTAAAATCACTTGTAATACATCCTGCTTCGACAACACATTCGCAGATGAGCGAGGAAGAGCTTCTTGCATGCGGAATCAATCCTACAACTGTACGTCTGTCAATAGGCACGGAGCATATAGATGATATTATAGCCGACCTTGAGGCTGGTTTTGAAGCTATAAAATAACAAGGAAAATGAAGCAGTCAGAGACAATTTTGTACAGCAAATTACAAATTTAAAAATTTATCTTATTTTATAACCTCTTCACTTCTTAGGTGAAGGGGTTTTTTTCTTAAAATATTAAAATAAGGCTCTGTTAGATAAAATAATGTTTTAAAGCGACCTCATTTGTAGTAGAATATATTAATATAACTTAAACTTCGCACATATATAAAACAAGATGGATATTAAAAATTAAATATTCAACAAATGTAAACACTATTGCGGTGTGAGTGGTC
>JBASLQ010000209.1:0-4900 GCA_049656425.1 Sedimentibacter sp. | reverse complement strand
CTTTAACATATGAAGATAATCTGTCATAATTATAAGTAAAAAGGAGATTTTTTCATGCGAATAATAATAGATGGAGATGCATGTCCTCAAAGAGTTAAGGAAATTTGTGAACAAGCTGCAAAAGATTATGGTATTGAATTAATCATTGTAGTGGATATAGATCATTATATTGTAAGTGATTTTCAAATTATTATTGTTGAACAAAGCAGAGATTCGGTTGATTACAAAATAGTTCAAATTTTTAAAGAAGGAGATATTTTAGTAACTCAGGATTATGGATTGGCTAGTTTGGTTCTGGGGAAAGCCACGGCAATAATTCATACTGCAGGATATTTTATCAATAAAAATAATATTGACAGTTTGCTGCAATCAAGATACATCAGTGAAAGAATTAGAAAACAGGGAGGCAAAACCAAGGGTCCGGCCAAAAGGAAAAAAGAACAAGATGATAATTTTAAAAAATGTCTTTACAAAGTATTAAATGAAAAATTAGGGAAGAAAAAATAAATTTAATAATTGTATGTTGTTGTAAGAGGAATTCTCCAATTATAATGGCTCTTAGTATTACACTGCTCAGGGTCATTAATTTTGCAATTAAGAAATCAAGAAATCAAAACTTTCTAGACATTAGCAAAAACATATGCTAACATATAAGAAATTATAAATGTATTGAAATGGAATATATATTATATAAAATCAGTACAGTAAGAGAGGGGTTATTATGTCAAAATTTGCACAACGTATGACAAGCAGGGAAAGGTCTGCATCAGTAGTTAAAAAATTGTTTGGGGCTATGAATGATCCGGAAATTATATCGTTCGGAGGTGGAGCACCTGCAAAAGAAGCACTTCCTGTAGGTATTGTACGAGAAATTACAAATGATATAATGAGAATTGACAAAAGAGGTGTAGAAGCACTTCAATATGGTCCTGTTATGGGGGTTACAGATCTCAGAGAAGTTGTAGTAAGAGATTTGCTGGCACCTAAAGGAGTTAAAGCAAATGTTGAAAATATTATTATAACCAGCGGTGGTATGGAAGCAATTAACTTGTTATGCCAGTTGTTTATTGATCCGGACGATATAATTTTAGTTGAATCCCCAAGCTTCGTTCATTCAGTGGAAGTATTTGAAATGTTCCAGGCTAAATGCATCCCGGTTGATATGGATGAAAAAGGTATGGTTACTGAGGATCTGGAAGAAAAAATTATTAAATATAAGCCTAAAATGGTTTATGTAATACCTACATTTCAAAATCCTACAGGAATTACTTTATCATTGGAGAGAAGAAAGAAAATTGCCGAATTAGGAAGCAAATATGATATTGTTATTTTAGAGGATGATCCTTATAGAGATATACGTTACAGCAGAAATGATTTATTGCCTATTAAAGCATTTGATAAAACAGGACATACAATTCTAGCAAACAGTTTTTCTAAGATTTTTTCTGCCGGCAGCAGACTTGGTTATATTTTAGCTAATGATGAAGTAACAGATAAGCTGTTTGACGCTAAAACTGCAACTAATTCTCACACATCCATGCTTCCTCAGATAATATGCGCTGAATTCTTCAAGCGTGGATATTATCCGGCACATCATGAAATGATTTGTGATTTGTACAGGGAAAGACGAGATGTTATGATTGAATGTATTGATAAATACTTTCCCGAGGGAACTAAGAGAACAACTCCGGATGGAGGATTGTTCTTATGGGTGGAGTTGCCTGAAGGAATTAATACCACAGAGTTATTGGTTGAATCTACAACTGATCCAAATGTGAAAGTGGCTTTTGTAGCTGGTGAAGGTTTCTATGCTGAAGGCGGCGGAAAAGGCAGTAATTGCATGAGAATAAGTTTTGGCAGTGTTTCACCGGAAAAGATAAGAATTGGAGCTGAAAAATTAGGTAATTTAATTTGTTCTAAATTAAAATAATAAAGCAATACATATACTGATATAATCATTTAAATTAAGAAATAAAAGAAGAACTAATAAATTGCTAACTATATTATAATTTATTGGTTCTTTATATTATTGTAAATTACTTTTCAAGTAAGCTGTATAACGTTGGTATGAAAATTAATGTAAGTAGAGTTGAAACCAACTCTTAATATGTGTGATGAATGATATTATTATTTATTTTTCTATACTTTCAACTACATCATCAACGATTTTTTCTGAAGAAGATTTGTTATACATTCGTTTCATGTTTTTTCTCATTGCATTTAACATTGTTGTGTCATTTATTAATTCAATAGTGCTGTTTACAATTTGATATGCATTGTTTGCAATTATAGCCGCACCTTTCTTTTCAAAATACAGAGCATTTTCTTTTTCTTGTCCGGGAACAGGTTTAATTATAATAAGAGGAATTTGTACTGCCAATGCTTCACTTAAAGTAATTCCGCCTGACTTTGTAATCATGCAGCTTGATATTTTATATAATTCATCAATATTTTCTATAAATCCAAAAACTTTCAAATTTCTCAATCCAAGTTGTTCTAATTTTAATTTCTGCAATTTATTGTTCCCGCATACTACCGCAACTTGTATAGATTTATTTTTGCAAAGTTCGACACATACTTTTTTAATAGCTCTAAAAACTCCAAATGCTCCGGAATTTATCAGAACTATTTTTTTGCCTCTTTTAAAATTAAATTTTGAATATAATTTTGACAAATTATCAATTTCTTCAAAAGCATCTCTTATAGGTATACCTGAAACTACAGTTTTTTCTACAGGTATATTCATTTTTTTTAGCTCATCCTGAATTTCTTTGGTAGCTATATAAAATTTGTCAATTTCCTCACTTATCCAAAGTTTATGAACATAAAAATCTGTAACAATATTAAAAACAGGTATGTTTTTACCATTGTCATTTTTAATTCTTAGGGATGATAATATTGGAAATGTATTTATAATTAAGTCGGGCTTAAATTTCTCAGATATTTCTTCTAGCTTTTTCAATCCGAATTTTCTGTATAATTCAATAATTTTTTTATCTGTAAGCTTTTCTGATCCATAATATAACTTGGAATATGCATCTCCAAAATCATAACTTTTTATGTATGCTTTTTTTATTGTTTCTGTAATTTTAGGATGCGCTTCTGTAAACAAATCCACTACAAAAATATTATTGTAACCTTTATTTATGAATGCATTTTTTAAAGCCGTAGCTACCATTTTATGTCCATTTCCAAAAGGTGCTGTTGTAATCAATATATTTAAATTCATAATGCCTCCAAAGATAATGCAATTTTATCAATTATATGTTCTGATTGTACATCTTATTAAATATTATAATATATATCAACAATTATTTAAAGAGTACTTATGTAAATATTAAATAAATTGGAGGAAATATGATAGGAGAATTTATAGAAGCTTTTGTTTTAGTTTTTGCAGCTGAAGTTGGCGATAAAACTCAATTGATGCTTATGACATTATCAGCAAAATATTCCATAATACAAATGCTTTTAGGAATACTTCTGGGAGTCGTTTTAAATCATGGAGCAGCAGTATATATTGGATGCTTTTTATCTAATATGATTAATAATGGTTTACTTCAAATGTTTGCGGGTATAATGTTTATTATATTTGGAATTATTACTATTGTATTTGATGATGAAAACGAGAAAGAAAGAAATTTTAAATTTGGTCCAATAATTACAACAGCATTGACATTTTTTTTGGGAGAAATAGGAGATAAAACACAACTCACTGCAATGACACTGGCAATGGAAGGAAATTATCCCATTGTGATATTGGCAGGATCTGTAACAGGTATGCTGGCTATTGGGATGGTAGGAATAATTATTGGAACATCATTGACTAAACACATACCTTCTTATATAATAAAAATAATATCGGGACTGGTATTTATAATATTCGGAGTGATGAGGCTTAATGGATAAATATGAATATAAATGAAATTGAAAATAAAATTAAAAATGTAGAACCAAAACCAATTGATGAAGATTTTAGATTTTCAGTATTGGTTCCTTTAATTGAAATAAATGGAGAACTTAATTTATTATATGAAGTAAGATCGAAAAACATAAGGCAGCCGGGAGAAATATCTTTTCCGGGTGGGAAAATAGAAGAATGTGAAAGTCCGGTGGATGCTGCTGTGAGGGAAATAGAAGAAGAGCTGGGAATACATAAAGAAAATATTGAAATAATTGCTGAACTTGATTATGCTACAAGCAAAGGCGGTTCTTTTGTATATTCTTTCCTTGGGTATGTTAAAAATTTGAATGTATCTGAAATAAAATACAGCAGGGATGAAGTATCAGAACTGTTTTGCGTTCCCATATCATTTTTTTTGGAAAATGAGCCGGAAAAGTATTACATGAATTATTATCCTCAGGCAGATAAAGATTTTCCATATAACCTTGTAAATGACGGGAAAAATTACAACTGGGGCAATATAAGATATCCTGTATATTTTTACAAATATGCTGATTATGTAATTTGGGGACTTACAGCTAAAATAACATACAGCCTCATAAATAAAATAAACAAATATGTTCTTTAATATGATGAAATGCATAAAAAATGTACAGGTTCATCAAATAAAATTATAATTGAAAATTTAATCAAACTGTTGAAAATACATAAAAACATAAGCATCAGATTACCTTTAATCGAAGGAATAAATGCTGATATAAAAAGCATTTAACTAACAATAAATAATTATTTAATATTTTATTTTGTAGGGAACGACCCAGTGTCGTTCCTAATAAATTTTTATAAAATAAATACAATAAATAAAATATTTTTAAAAAAACTGTTGCATTTTTATATTGAGTATAATATAATAAGTAAAAAATATACCCAACTAAATTAGTAGGAAATACAATGAAGAAGGAAAGTAATATATATTGAATTTCAAGAGAGAGCATC
>JBASLQ010000208.1:0-2871 GCA_049656425.1 Sedimentibacter sp. | reverse complement strand
TAGAGAATAAAAAATTTATTGAAGGCGATATTGGAATCAAGGATGGAAAAATCACTGATATTGGAAATGTTTTAGAAGAAGCTGTTGAAGTTATAGACGCTGTTGGTAAACATATATCGCCAGGCTTCATAGACATTCACATGCATGAAGAAGATTTTTCACTTACAAAAAAGAAAGAATATGATATATCAGATACAATGCTTAACATGGGAGTTACAACTTGTGTTGTTGGCAACTGCGGAAACAACAGACAAGGTATTGAAGAACTTTATGATTTTATTCAAGAAAAAGGCAATCCGGTAAACTATATGTCCTACATAGGTCATAACTTTTTAAGAAATCAAGTTGGAAGTACGGATATCTATAAAAAATCATCAAAGGAACAAATTGTAAAGATGCAGTCAATGGTTAAAGATGCTGTGGATTTTGGTGCAATAGGGGTATCTTACGGACTGGAATACTGTCCGGGCATAGACACTGAAGAAGCTATAGAAATTACAAAAGAAATTCAAGGGAGAAATGATCTTCTGCTTGCTGCTCATTACAGAAAAGATGCAATACATGCACTTACTGCGATAAATGAAATGGCGCTTATAGGAAAAGAATGCCGCATACCTTTCCAAATATCACATTTATCCAGCTGTAGTGCTTATGGCAATATGACAGAAGCATTAAAGCTTATAGAGGAAATTGTAAATAGCGGCACAGATCTTCTTGTAGATGCTTATCCATATGATGCTTTCAGCACATTTATAGGATCAGCAGTATTTGATGACGGTTGCCTGGAACTATGGAATAAAAATTATGATTCAATAATGCTTACGGAAGATCCATTTAAGGGAATGTTTTGCGATAAAGAACTTTTTGAGAAAGCACGCAAGGAATATCCAAACATGCTGGCAGTAGCTTATGTTATGAACGAAAATGAAATTGTTCAAGCATTAAATCATCCATTGGTTATGATTGCAAGTGATGGAATTTACAGAAATCACTCTGGTCATCCAAGAGGTGCAGGAACATTTCCAAGAGTAATTGGACATTATGTAAGAGATGAAAAATCTATGGAATTTTTTGATGCAATCAATAAAATGACATATATGCCTGCAAAAAGATTGAAGCTTAAAAACAAGGGATTGTTAAAGGAAGGCTATGATGCGGACATTACTATTTTCGACTATAATACTATAATTGATAAAGCAACATTCCAAGACCCTCAAGTAAGACCTGATGGTATTGAATATGTTATTATAAACGGGAAAACAGCTGTAAAAAATGGAAAAACAATAAATAATACTATGGGCAAATTTTATAAGCGAGGGCAAGCATAAATACAATATATGTATGAAAATACAATCAGATAAAATTCTATAAAAAACGCTTGCTTCTATGAAAAATATGTGCTAATATAAATAAATATTTAAAAAAATATTAATAAATAGTGACAACTGGCAATATTTATTAATATGAGGACTAAATTTATTTTAATATTTTTTATATCAAGGAGGAATAAAATGGAAGGGAAGAAGAAAAAAGGAAAAGTTCCACACACCTATGTAATTTTGTTTGCAATGATTATCGTAATAGCAATATTAACTTATGTAATACCAGCCGGACAGTATCAAAAAATTGAATCAGCAAGTGGAAGAATGATAGTTGATCCAAATTCATTTGCATCAGTAGAAGCAAATCCGGCAAAATTCTTCGATGTGCTGAAAGCATTTCCTAAGGGACTTGCGGCTGCACAAAGCATAGTATTCTTTATATTCATCGTTGGAGGATCATTTAACGTAGTTAACCAAACAGGAGCAATTGAAGCAGGAATCGGTAAGGTTGCCTTAGGCCTCAAAGGAAAAGAAAAACTCTTGATTCCTATTATAGTATTTGTATTTTCTTTAGGCGGAGCTACAATCGGCATGGCAGAAGAAGCCATAGTGTTTGTTCCAATAGGAGTAGCACTGGCAAGAGCTTTGGGATATGATGCTATTACAGGTATGGCAATGGTATCATTAGGAGCTGCTGCCGGGTTTACAGCCGGTTTCATGAATCCCTTCACTGTAGGAGTAGCACAAGGTATAGCTGAGCTGCCAATGTTCTCCGGTATTGGAATGAGACTTGTTATCTGGGTATGCACACTGGCTCTTGTAATCGGATATATTTACAGATATGCCAACAAAGTAAAAGCTGACCCAAGTAAAAGTATTGTTTACGAACTTGAACAACAAGAAAAAGACATGACAATTGATTTAAGCGCTATAAGAAAAATGACTAAAAAAGACTCTATAGTTCTTTTAATATTTGCTGTCGGCATGGGTATTTTAATATTTGGAGTATTTAAATTTGGATGGTACATTACTGAAATAGCTGCGATATTCCTGGCAATAGGTATATTTTCAGGTATTGCATCAGGAATGCCAGTAGACGATGTTGCTAAACATTTCATAACAGGCGCTAAGGACATGACTATGGGGGCATTGGTTGTTGGATTGGCAAGAGGAATTCTTGTAATAATGGAAGGAAGCTTAATAATTGACACAATAGTTTTTGGATTGGCATCAGTTATTTCAACTCTTCCAAAATCAATCAGTGCCGTAGGAATGCTTCTTGTTCAATCATTCTTGAACTTAATCATTCCTTCGGGTTCAGGACTTGCTGCAACAACAATGCCTATAATGGCTCCTCTTTCTGACGTAATAGGTGTAACAAGACAAACAGCAGTTCTGGCATATCAGTTTGGCGATGGTATAACAAATTCAATAGTTCCGACTTCAGGATTTCTTATGGCTAACTTGACAATTGCTAAAATTAAATATGAAGAATGGGTTAAATTTGTAGCTCCTCTTATGATTCTCTGGACATTGCTTGGATGCATAT
>JBASLQ010000207.1:0-3446 GCA_049656425.1 Sedimentibacter sp. | reverse complement strand
GGCTTACACTTGTAGTAGGCCTAATGGGAAAATCTTTAGTCAAAGGTATGATTGTGGCCTTTTTGGGTTTGATGTTATCAATGATTGGTATTGATCCTTCTGTTGGTGCTATACGTTTTGCTATGGGGTCCGACCACTTGATGGGAGGAATTGAATTTATAGCAGTTGCAATGGGAACATTCGGTCTTACAGAGATATTTTTTAATTTGGAAGAGGATTTATCAGTATACAAAGAAGTGCCGAAGATACAAGGACTTTTTCCCAAAAAAGAAGAATGGCCAATTGTTCTTAGTTCAATAGGACGTGGTAGCATTTTGGGATTTTTTATAGGTTTAATTCCTGGTACTAATTCCGTTATACCTTCTGTTCTTAGTTATTCCATGGAGAAAAAAATATCTAAACATCCTGAAGAATTTGGTAATGGTGCGATTGAAGGGGTGGCTGGTCCCGAAACTGCTAATAATTCATATTGTGGCGGAGCAATGGTACCTTTGTTTACATTGGGTATTCCGACTTCGTCAACTATGGCAGTGTTGATGGGTGCTTTTATAATTCATGGGCTAACTCCAGGTCCTACTTTGTTTACTGACCATCCAGACGTTGTTTGGACAGTAATTGCAAGCATGTTTATTGGTAATGTACTATTAGTAATTCTGAACTTACCACTGGCTAATGTATGGGCACAGGTAACACGTGTTCCAAATAAAACTTTGTTTCCAATTATAATTATTATAGCGCTTTTGGGTGTGTATGGTATGAATAATAGTATGTTTGATGTAGGGTGCATGATTTTCTTTGGTATAGCAGGGTATTTTCTTAAAAAAGCAGATTTTCCGATGGTGCCTTTAATGATAACATTTATGCTGGGTGATCGTCTGGAATATGCGCTGGTCCAATCTATGACAATATTTAGAGGAGATTTTAGTCAATTTTTCAAACGTCCTATTTGTGCAGTACTCTTAATTATTGTAGCAGTTACTATTATTTTTAGTGCTTTGACAGGCAAACAAAGACAAAAAAAACTTGGAACTGAAGAATCTGAAACATAAGTTGCTAAATCTATAGATGAATAGCTAATTAATAGCATAATTTCACAAATAAAGAAATATATATTTGTGATTATTGGAGGTGTTAGCATGAGGGAAAATTCTACTTTGAAACTTGCTAAGTTTATTACTGAATTGGAATTTGAAGATTTACAACAAAACACAATTGATAAAGCTAAAATGGTTATAATTGATTATTTAAGTGCTATATTGGCAGGCCATGATAAAAGTAGTTTATTAAGTGATAAATTAATTGAATTAATATTACAAAATGGAGGAGTAGAGGAAGCTACAATTATAGGGACTAAAGAAAAGGTTCCTTTAATTAATGCTGCATTCGCAAATGGTGTTTTAAGTCATGTTGTTGAATTAGATGATGGTCATAGACTTGCAAAAGGTCATCCAGGTGTTGTAGTAGTTTCTAGCGCTTTACCCACAGCAGAATATTTGGGATCTACAGGCAAAGATTTAATAACTGCAATTGTAGCAGGATATGATGTTTTTGTTAGAATTGCTTCTTCTGTAAATCCATCTCATTTAAATAGAGGATTTCATACTACAGGCACATGTGGTACATTTGCAGCAGCAACTGCAGCAGCGAAATTGCTTAAATTAAATGAATTAGAAACAGCCAATGCATTAGGACTTGCTGGAATACAAGCAGCGGGACTACTTGAAGTAACCATCGATGGTCAAATGGCAAAAGCATTACATCCTGGAAAAGCAGCTTATGGTGGTGTTTTATCAGCTGTTTTGGCAAAACAAGGAGTACAAGGCCCTAAATCAATAATAGAAGGAGATAAGGGATTTGCAAAAGCTATGTCTGATGAATGTGATTATGAATTAATGTTTAAAGATATAAATGAAAAATTTCTTATTAATGATTGTTATATAAAGCTTTATCCTTCATGCAGACATACTCACGCTCCAGTGGATTCAGCACTAGATTTACTTGCTAATTATGATTTTAAAATAGAAGAAATTAATAGTATTTTAATTAAAACATATCCGACTGCAATAAGTTTTGCTGGAAAAATATTTAAACCAGAAAATACAGAATCTGCAAAATTCAGCATTGCATATTGTACATGTGCTGCATTAAGATTTAGAAATTTTGGATTGAAAGAATTAGAATATCTAAACGATTCAGTTACTTTAGATTTAATTGATAAAGTCAAGATAGAAGCTGATGAAAGTTTAGAAAGCTTAAATCCAAAGATTAGAGGTGCGGAGGTTTGTATTACTTTGAATGATGGACGTAAATTACGAAAAAGAATAGATTTACCAAAAGGGGAAATTGAAAATCCAGTTTCAAAAAAAGAGTTAATAAAAAAATTCTATAGCTGTACTGACAATTATTTTGAGGATAAATATAGAAGAAAAATTGTGGAATCAATATTTAATATTGATAAATTGATAGATGTAGGGGATTTTGTTACTTCATTAAGTAGTAGTATGCAATAATTTAATTTTTAGTATTCGTTGGATGTATTCTTATTCTCGAAAAAAGTATACACATTATTAAAAGGAAGTGTGATAAAGTGGATGTAGGTTATGAAATTTTATTATTAGTAACTCTTTCCTGTATGTTTGTTCTTGGATTTATTGGATTTAAACTCTTTGAATTTATTAAAATACCTGCTCCAGCACTAACTGGTTCATTGTTTACAAATGCAATAGCTACTTCAATGGGTGCTAACTGGGTTAATATACCTATTGAGATTAATATTTTTTTACAGATACTCATAGGTATTATGATAGGTTCACAATTTAACAATGATAAAATTAAGCAAATAAAAAATCTTGCTTTACCTGGATTGATAGTAGCACTTTGGATGGTTATTGTAGGGTTGGGGTTAGGCTTTTTAATAGCTAAATTAACTAATATTGATCTTGGAACAGCACTTTTTAGTGCAGCTCCGGGAGGTTTATCAGAAATGAGTATATTAGCTATAACATATAAATTAGATGTACCAAAGGTAGTAATGTTTCAATTTTTAAGAATCGTTGTTGTTTATTTTACAGTACCAATTATGGCGTTTCGTTTTCATAATACTTTAGATAATAAAAGTAACTTGGAGTGCATTATAAGTAACGTAGATAATAAAAGTAATAAAGAAGAATATCATTTAGCTTTCACATTCTTGATAGGTACATTGTCAGGTTTCATTGCATGGAAAATCGGAATACCAGCAGGTGGTATAATAGGACCTATATTTGTAGTAGGAGGGTTTCGCTGTATTAATTATAAAATAAAGGCATTGCCAAAAAAATATATTGCTTTTGCACAAATTGGGTTAGGTGCATCCTTGGGGCTTACCTTTACGCCTGATGTCGCAAAATCACTTTTAGATTTGATTGGTATATCAACATTATTTACGCTAATTATGTCTATTAATG
>JBASLQ010000206.1:0-3300 GCA_049656425.1 Sedimentibacter sp. | reverse complement strand
GGTATGGATTCCCTGATTATACTGCAGGATTACCAGTTACATTACCACAATTCAGGCCGGATGTTGGCCTTCAGCCAGAATTTTTGATGGCGGAACACCCTATGATTCCGCCAAAACCACTTGCTATAATTGAACCTCACTCAGGTGTAAGAGGATTTGATTTTAATTACGATTCCAATTTTGGACCAAATGGGGATGCTTATGTAGCTGAATCAGGCAGTGTTTTTCCTGTTACTACAGGTGGGTATCCTCTGCCGGGAGTTGGACGAAGAATTGTAAGAATTGATATGAATACAGGAAGTACAAGTGTTTTTGCCATTAACAGATCTGGACTTGGAGCCTCGTTTACAGGAGGAGGTGGGTTTGAAAGACCTTGGGATGTTGTTTTTGGACCCGAAGGAGCAATGTATGTTTTAGACCACGGTATTGCTAGTGCACTGAATCCAAATTTTATGTTACCTAATACCGGCGTAATATGGAAAATATCCAAATCTTAATTTAACTAAAAAACACTTATATTAAGTTAAAGATCAATCTATATTTTAATTAATAATAATAATAAATCAGCATAAATTGCTGATTTCTTATTATATATATGTATCTCTCTTTATACAATGTCTCTTGATAACTATTCCGATAATAGGCTAATTAAATTTTTTTAGAATTCTATAATTGTAGCTTCAGTACTCTCACCGAAATAAACCTAATCACCGCCTTTTTTATTCGATTGGTCCCTCAATAGGGCTTGGCGGAATTACAAATGTTTGTTCAGGAGCACCTGTTTCACCAGCAATTACCGGAATCATATCAATTTTATAAAAAGTTTTTATGCCTGGAAAAATTCTTAAATTCAAAACATTAATTGTATAAAAATTGTTAGCTTGCACTCTTAAGTTATAAGGCTTAAAATAATATTCAGGGCTCATATGTGGATCTGATGGATTGTATGTTACCGGCAATTCAATGTCTGGCACACTGCCGTTCGCATCTGATATTAATTGAGCATGTATTAATTGTTCTCCGTTTGCTAAAGTTTCATATACGGTTATCGCAGCATTTTCAACAGGAAGAGCTCCTAATGCGGTATAAACTCGTACTATTAAGTATCCCGTTTCAGTTTTAGCAATTGTATCATCAATAATTGGTTGCTGAACAGGTATTTCTGCTTTTTTAACCAGCATATTTCTGGCCATATATGGGTTTTGATTATAATTATCATATCTATTATGAAAGCTATTATTATACATGAAAGCAAATCACTCCTTAGATTTATATGTTCATGCTCATTATATGTAATAAATAATGTCCTGTGTATTTCTATTCAGCATATAAGCATTGATTTTTGTATTGACCGCACCTCATTTAACTAAGGTAAGTTTTAAATTTAATATACTGGTGGACATTGAGGAAAAATAAGGGTAAAATAATATAATATTAAATATTGAATTAATACATATTATTCTATAGAAACTAATCTGGAAAGGAAATTGCATAATGAATTTACATATATTTTCATTATGCAAGGTGATATTTTGGAAATAAACGCAATTAAACTTTTAAAAATTATTAAATTATCAGCACAGATTATACTGGAAAACGGTGGAGAAACTTACCGGGCTGAAGAAACAATTAAATTTATATGCAAAGCTTTTGATGTTAAAGAAGTAGAAGCAATTGCAACTCCAACAGGATTTTATATAACAATATCTGTTGATGGCAATGAAAATAATACAATAGTAAAGAGAATAAGAAAACGAACAATTAATTTACAAAAACTCAATGATGTTAACACCATTTCAAGGCAGATTTCTAAACATTCCATTACATTGGATGATGCTTTGACTCAATTGGAATTTATAAAAAATGATAAAGGTATTATAAATAAATTTTCTTTGTTTTACGGAGGAATTTCATCTGCATTTTTTACAGTACTATTTGGCGGCGGAATATTTGAATTTATTATTGCATTATTAACAGGAATATTAGTTACATTAATAATCAGAAGCTTTGAAAATTTGCATTCTTATCAGTTCTTTTCAAGCATTGTAGCAGGTTTGGTAATAGCATTCATCGCCATTGCAACAACTTCTATTTTAGGAATGGGCAATTACAACCATGTGATTATGGGCGGCATAATGCCATTGCTTCCCGGCCTTGCCATGACTAATGCAATTCGCGACACAATAAGGGGAGATCTAATTTCAGGTATTGCAAGAGGTGCAGAAGCCCTTCTTGTGGCAGCATCGCTTGCTGCAGGCGCTGGAGTAATTATTTACGCGGCATATTCATTTGGCATATTAGTGACATAGGAGGAAATTATGATTCTTAAGTTTGTTTTAGAAATAATATATTGTTTTACAGCATCGCTATTCTTTGCCTTAATAATGAATGCTCCTAAAAAAACATTAATACTCTCCTCACTTACTGCATCCATAGGCTACTTGGTATATATTTTCTGCGTCGACTGGGGAAATATAAAACTTGGATTTTTTATGGGAACAACAGTTATTGCTTTTATGGGAGAAATATATGCTCGTAAATTTAAAATGCCTGCAACAATTTTTATATTTCCAGGTGTAATACCAATAGTACCGGGACTTGGTTTATATCGGACAATTTTTGCATTGGTTCAAGATGACATATTTTTAGCTCTTGAAACAGGAGTAAATACAATTTTAAACATTGGAGCAATGGCTGTTGCTATGGCAATGGTAAGTTTAATAGCTCTTAAAATGAGCTCAAGTAAAACCGAATAATTTTTATTAAATATAATGTTTTAAAAACTATTATTTTGGGTATACAATAAATGTTGAATTAATAAAATTATTAGGAGGTA
This sequence comes from Sedimentibacter sp., assembly GCA_049656425.1. Classification (GTDB taxonomy): domain Bacteria; phylum Bacillota; class Clostridia; order Tissierellales; family Sedimentibacteraceae; genus Sedimentibacter. Next base: position 464 of record JBASLQ010000206.1, on the reverse strand, counting down.
TAACATGTGTAACAAAGGAAGGTTTTTTATTTGCAGAACTTGTGGTAATTTAGTAGGATTGATTAACAGCGGGGGCGGAACATTAGTTTGCTGTGGAAAAGAAATGGAAGAACTTATTCCAAACACCGTTGATGCTGCCACTGAAAAACATGTACCAGTAATTGAAGTAGAAGGAAATAAAGTAACTGTAAAAATTGGAAGCGTAACTCATCCAATGGTTCCAGAACACTTCATTCAATGGATATACTTAGTGACTAAGCAAGGAGCTCAAAGAAAGTGCTTATCACCTGGAGAAGAACCAGTAGCAGTTTTTGCTTTAGCTGATGGCGACGAAGTAGTTGAAGCTTTTGAATATTGCAACCTTCACGGATTGTGGAAAAAAGAAGCTTAATAGCTATTGTAAAGATAAAGGCTGTAAGTCATTTTGAGACTTGCAGCCTTGCTTTTTATTGTAACCTGAAATA
>JBASLQ010000205.1:0-1707 GCA_049656425.1 Sedimentibacter sp. | reverse complement strand
AGCCCTCATATCAAATTGCACATCTGTTCTAACTTCAAGATCAACGCCGGGGGTCATGTTGTTTTGTTTTAAAACATACTCCAATGTCATAAGAGGCATTCCGCCTTTTCTGCCGCCAAGTATTGTTTTTCCTTTTAATTTGTCAATACTGAAGTTATCATCTTTTTCTCTTCCAACAATAAAAGATCCATCTCTTTGAGTAAGCTGTGCGAAGTTAACTGCATGGTCTTTTCTTCCTTGCAGATAAACATATACGCTGGCTTCTGGTCCCATGAAAGCAACATCTGCTTCTCCGCTAACTAAGGCAGCCATGCATTTATCTGCGCCGCCTCCGTTAGTAAGTTCAATTTTTAAGTTTTGTTTGTCAAAAAATCCTTTTTCAATTGCAACATACTGAGGCGCATAAAAAATTGAGTGAGTTACCTCAACAAGGCGAACGTCATGCTTTTCCATTGTTTTTTCTTCGCAGCCTACTAGCATCATTGATGTAACAAGAAGAACAACAACAAGTAAAGAAATAAATTTTTTCATATTACCCTCCAAAACTGATTCTTAGTCTTAGTTATTATGTTATTCAAAACATTATTAAAGGGTTACAAAATATTATTAAAGAATTACAAAATATTATTATTAGTGCTGATAGCAATAATCAATTTAATATGGTTGTAATGACACGGACGGCTGCATTTGATCGTCTTTAAAAATATTGTGATGCTTTTGAGGAAGCAGCAAATGTTGTTGAAAGCATTATTATGAAAAATTCGTAATTATAAAAAAAATTGTGAAAAAAAGTTTAATTTAATGAAAAAAAATGTTGCAAAAGGAATAAATGATTGTTAAAATAAAAGCAGGAGGCGAATTATGGATAAACATGATAAAATATCACCTGCAGTAATAAGGAGATTGCCAAAATATTACAGATATCTTGGGGAATTGAACAAAATGAGTGTTAATAAAACCTCATCTAGAGAATTAAGTGAGATGACCGGTTTTTCAGCTTCGCAAATACGTCAGGATTTAAATAACTTTGGTGGATTTGGACAACAAGGTTTTGGATATGATGTGGAAAATTTAAAAAATGAAATTGCGAAAATATTAGGTCTTAACAAGAAATATAAGATTGTAATAGTGGGAGCAGGAAATATAGGTCAAGCAATAGCAAATTATACTGGCTTTTATGAAGCTGACTATGAAGTTGTAGCTTTGTTTGATAAAAATCCAAAACTTATAGGAATGTCTATTAGAAATGCAGTAATAATGGATTCAGACGATATAGAAGAATTTCTTAAAAAGGAAAAAATAGATATAGTTGTTATATGTACACCAAAGAGCGTGTGCCAGCAAGTTGCTGAACAAGTTGTTCAATGTGGTATAAAAGCTATATGGAATTTTGCTCCTAAAGATTTAAAAATGCCGGATGATGTATATGTAGAAAATGTCCATTTAAATGAAAGTTTATTTTCTTTAACTTATTACTACAACAAAATGAATAACAAATAATGTAAAAACGAATAAAAGCTACTAAAACAGAGATTCTATCCTTAAATGATAGAATCTTTATTTTTTATATATTTAAAAATAATATTACAAATAATTAATATATATTTAATTAATAATTATATTATTAAATTAAAAATTAATAAATTTCAATAAGCAGAGAACAAAAATGATTATAAAAACTAAAATTACAAATAGTTAATATAAAAC
>JBASLQ010000204.1:0-2113 GCA_049656425.1 Sedimentibacter sp. | reverse complement strand
GTTTTATATTAGATATCTCTATTGAATTAATAGCAGGATAACTAACACCAACAGATTGACTAACAATTTTTCGAATAAAATACTCACTCATACACAGATAATACATATAGCGTTGAATTGTATTTTTAGGAGTAATCACACAAAAACCAGTTGAACATATATATTTATTTGATAAATCAACATAAGCTATCGCTCGCAAATATGTTCTTACAGTCGAAACAATAGTATCTCCTTCTTTTACAATCATTCTTGCTCTTGAAGGACTATTTTCAAATTCCATTTCTACGGTTTCACCAATACCTCCAGTGTCAGTAACACTTGAAATATCAATGTAATTAAATAAAAAATCTTTTGTTGTAATTTCATTTAATCGCTCTTTATCTATATCACAAAAATACTTTATTTTTTTAACTTCCCACTCGTCCGGTATCTCGCCAATCCACTCTATACCGCTGTCTTTCATAGGTGCATTTTTATTAAGTCCTTTCGTTACAGCATAATGAATTACACTCTGTCGGTACTCTTTCAGCATTCCATTAGTGTTTTCCTTTGCCATGATAACCGAATCGATTTCAGTACATTTTTTGTCTAGGTAGTCGGCTATTTTATTTTCTTTTTTTCTATCAATAGGAACTTGTAGTTTAACTTCATTAAGTACTCCTAAAGATAACGCAGGCTGTCCTGTTCCATTTACCAAAAAATCTATTGTACCTATATTTTTTGCAGCTACTAAACTGTACCAGATATATTTTACATTATGCAAATTTGAAATAGTAAGTTTTAAGCTATTGCCAGATACAACAGATGGTTTAGATAATAAAGGCAAAATATTTGATTTTCCAAAATATTCTCCTATTTTTGAAATTATTATATCGCCATATCTGCATTCACTTCTGCGTATTGTTTCGAAATGGTTTTTTGATATCGTTTTTAAATTTTGCTCTTCAATTAATCCACGTGTAGCAAAATTGCTTTCTATTACAAAAACTTCTCCATCTTCAATATAGTGTTCTGATTTTAAATTACTTCCAAATGGTCCATCGACAAAGCTATTTTTATCTTCACTTTTTAGAAATTTTATTTTTTCAGTTCTCCCGTCCTCCGGTATCTCACCTATCCACTCTATACCGCTGTCTTTCATCTTACGCATTTTCAAACACCGCCTTTAGAACACCGTCAACACTTAGTTCATTTTCAATTATTTCTTTCATTAAATCTTCGCTCTTTTTAGGTGGTGTGTATTTGTAAAAATATCTTGTAAGCGGTATTTCATAACCGATTTTATCCTTGCTTCTGTCTGCAAGTGCATCAGGCACAAATGGCAATACCTCTTGTTTTATATACTCGTCAATATCTTTCTTAAGAGGTATTTGCTCTGTATCTCTCTTTGAAGCATCCACCTGTACTTGGCCTTTTTTTATAACTTTTTCACCATCTTTATCATACAAAGGTATTTCAATAGTAACCTTTGTATATCCGAAATCCTCAACATCTAAAATTTTGCTGTATTCAGGATCTGCTTTATCAAACGCTTTGTAAAGTTCAACAATTTTAGTTCTGCTGTCATCATCAATAAACTTACGCTTATTGCCAAGTGATTTTGGTTTTTGTGGCACATAGAAATCTACCGCATTGATAAGCTGAATTTTATTTTTTCTGTGTGGGTTAGGCTTTTTGGAAAGTATCCAAATATAAGTATAAATTCCAGTGTTATAAAACATTTGGTCAGGTAATGCCACAATAGCTTCAAGTAAATGGTTTTCAAGAACATAACGGCGAATTTCACTTTCTCCGCTGCCGGCATCACCGCTAAAAAGTGGAGACCCATTCAAAATAATGGCAACTCTAGCATCATCTTCTGCTTTTGCAAGCAAGTTTTGCAAAAATAACAGCTGTCCGTCGCTTACTCTGGGAGTACCTGCAACAAATCTATTATTTGGATTTTTAAGTTCAGCTTCAACCTTTGATTTTTCTGTTTTCCATTCTACACCAAAAGGAGGATTAGTTATAAGCAAGTCAAATTTTTCTCCAGGGAACTGGTCATCCACAAGGGTATTTCCCTCACGAATATTCTTCACATCTTCTCCAAGCATCAGCATTTCTGCACAGCATA
>JBASLQ010000203.1:0-2284 GCA_049656425.1 Sedimentibacter sp. | reverse complement strand
AGCTCAAAACGAAATCCTTCGTACGTTTATCATATATAAATGCTTTTTTCTCTTTTCCCATATCCCTGCCCCCGAAATTTTCATAATTAATTTTACATTAAAGGGCAACATTTTTCAACTACTTTCAACAACTCGGGTGCAATCCGTGGACGGACTCTAAAATAAAAGGTTCCTCCCCACATTTTGCTTAATCTGCATACGTGCATGGGAAAGACCAGCATTTAATTCATTCCTGCCGGTATTTGTAACAGACAGCAAATCGTATAATTGAAAGCCTAATATATCTTTCCATATTATGATTATTCTGTTTACAGGCTCCAGACTTAAAAGAACCTCCTGAATTTCATGGACTTTATCTTTTGAATCGTTAAATATATTAATATCAAAATTAAGTTCATCAAGACATGTATCATGTTTTTCCAAAAATAGGCGGCACACTTCCATAGCAGCAGATTTAAATATGAAATCTGATATTTTATTATTTGCATCTGTTTCGCCAACAAATTTAAGTATTGCTTGCGAAGCTAATTCGCATGCTGTTTTTTTATCGCCGGTCAGCCTGAAAGCAACCGTATATATTTTTTTAAAATAAACATCTGTATCCATACAAACCACCTGATAATTATATTTTTTAATAAATGTATTTGAGCTCTGTAAGCGTCGACCAAAATTATATACTGCAATACTGCAAATAAAAAACGGACAGTATAAATGATTTATAAATTCTGCTTTAAAAGCCATCTATTATATAAACCCTTTAACTGCCCAAATCGTTACACTTTTTTTAAAAAAATATTATTAAGTTTTTTTAATAATATTTGGATATGGAAATTTTATTTCCAATATGACACAGCAAAGGTCATAACAATATGTTTAAGAGCTAACATGATTTCTAACTAAACACTGTTTTTGAATTGTAAAATCGGACAATCAACGTGTAATGTGGGTAATGTGTTGATGACTGTATTAACCGTCCCCTAAAACCATTATAATTTTGTTCGAATTTTTATGGATAAATATGACCAAATATGATATAGTAAAATAAAGTAATGTAAATAAAGGTGGTGTTTTTATGAATTCAGCTAAAAGGGTACTATATGAATTAATCGAAGTAACGCCAGATAAAGATATACCGGATATTATTGATTATATTCAATTTCTTAAATTGAAAAGAGAAAAAGAAACATTTAAGGACTTGCAAAATGCAAGTGAAAGCAGCATAGAATTTTGGAATAATAATATTGATGATGAGGTATGGAATAATGTATAGTCAGGGAGATATTTTGCTTATTCCAATACCATTTAGCGATCTAACTTCCAGTAAGAAAAGACCTGTAATTGTATTATCAAATTCTATTTATAATCAAAAAACAGAAGATATCTTAGTTGCCGCAATAACATCGAATTTATACGAAAAAGAATATTCTGTATTGATTACAAATGAATATATGAAAGAAGGGACTCTTAAGGTTACTTCATCAATTAGAATTGATAAAATTTATACTCTATCTAAATTTATTGTAATAAAGAAGTTTGGAAGTGCTAAGCCTGAATTAATGGAGCAAGTAAAAATGCAATTATTTAAGTTGTTAGAAGAAACTAGATAAATAATTACAATTAGCTGAAAATATCGAAAGTAGCCGTGGCTTCATTCTTAGGGGGCAATTTTGCAGTTTGATACAAAGTTTAGCTTTTCTTCAAGTAATAAAACCGTCCCCTAAAACCCTATATCTTTGCAGATAAACTGTAATTCTTACCGAATAACCGTCAGAACACATTGCACTGCCATTAGTTGTTGCAACATTATTATTAATTTTCAAACCAACTACCCAATAATATATATTCATTTACTTTCGATAATCCTATACTGCTTTACCCGCCAAATTCCGGTAATACCTTGGCTCACAGGTTGTATCAAAAATAATTCAATCCTATGGTTTTTATCAGGGGTTGCTCTAAAAAACTTACCTTCATCTGACTCTTCTGTCATTTCAAGAAGAATGTCACCTTGAAACCATAATTGTCTATCTAAAAAATCACGAGTAACTTGGCGTGGATCAACTAAACCTCTTTTATGACCGTTATTAAACTGATCTTGTAAATCTATTGCTTCGTTCATATTTATCGGTACATCGATCCATTCAGGTTCACTTTGGTTTTTTGGATTTGATTGACATCCATATAAAATTATAGTTCCAATAATGAACAATAATAAATAATATTGATAAATGTTATAGTATTTATGTTTATACATTATACTTAATATCTCCTTTTTAAGTCAAAT
>JBASLQ010000202.1:0-1927 GCA_049656425.1 Sedimentibacter sp. | reverse complement strand
GGACATCATCAGACTGGTACTTTCCGCTTGGGGGCATTATGATGATAAGTAAAATTATCTCGCAGAACTATTCCGTAAAATGGATAAAATTTCAGAAAATTTGATGTCCGATAATCAATTTAAAATTTTAGTGGTCTTACCTTAAAAACCATTCGTATATGAAAAGAATCATATTATTACTTTTTGCTTTTGTCGCTTTCACAGCTGTTTCTTTTGCACAGGAAAAAGGAATTATTAAACGTCTACGGCTGTAAATTGATAGGCACCTTTTCTTATTTTGGCAACATCTAACTGAAGTCATTCCCACTGGAATCTCCTTGTTATAGTGTTTGTAATAAGACTTATTCTCTTGGGAAATCTCTGTTTTAGTGAGGGTTATAGGAAATTTTGACTTATCTGACAATCCTGATTCTCCCATTTAATCCAACAATGTATGGCTGATCTGGCAACTCCACATCGGAGTTCGGCCTTTGTACAGAACCTACATCCTAATATACTTTGAGCTAGTTTTTTTATGACCTTACTTGTCTTTTTATCCTTCATAAATAGAATGATATTCGTTTTTCATGAAACTTAAAGATCAAAAGTATAGCGGATCTATTGGTACTTTACACATTAATAGATGTTCTACTAAATTCTTTTAATGCTTTCTCAATTGGGAGAGAAGTTTTTATAGCACGAGTACCAGCAGCCTTGTTTTTTTCTTCCTGTGTAGTTGTATCCTTTACGAAATTTGCAAATAGCTGAGTCAAATTTTCTGTAAAAATATTTTTGGTACTTTTGTACATTCTTCAATTATATGACTTTCAATTCCTCTTTCTTTTTAAACGGTTTCCAGTTTCAATGGTCTTAATAAGAATGTAAGATATGATGAAAAAAAGTTTAGGATTGGCACTGTTATTAATGATGGTGATGGGTGTATTCCCTCAACAGCCATCCATTATTGAGAGTGTATTGACAAAAAGCGTGGAAGAAAAAATTACTTACATGCAGGAACTTATCGGTTTCGATGATGGGAAAGCGCAACAACTTAAACAAATTGAACTGAGCTATTTGCTGGATGTGAACAAAGCCGAACGTTGTTTTTTGTGCAACAAAAATAAACGTATTAAGAAATTGAAATATAAGCACGATATGGAATTGCAGAAAATTTTGGAACGTGATGAATATATAAAATATGAGGCGATTGAAAATGACCGGATAAAGAAACATCCATTATGGACAAATTAAGGTGGAAAACTAATAGCTATTTGGGCTTCTCTGTTTTTCTCCTTATCAATTTCTCAAATTTTCAGTTTCGCAATTCCTGAAGTTTTTGGAAGTCTTCTGCCGTTAATTTTATATTATCAAGAATCACAGGTTTAGCCGGATCGACAGGGGTAATAACTTTACTGTCGGTATATTGCATGCTTCTTGCTGATGCAGGTTGTACAGGCTTATATCCTTCATCCCCGGAAATCAGGTATAAGGCTTGACCCAATAAAACATCCTTCGTATCGCCAAGGGGAGTCCAGTAATCAATGTAACCAAATCCTTCATCTAACATATAATCTGGAACTAAATATCCGGGATTGTTAAAACTTATATTGTCCTTATTAGCATACATAGCTACAATAGGTTGCATTGCCCAATTTTTCAGTTTGGTTTTATCGGAAGATGAAAGTTTCGATCCATCATACACCGTTGCTCCTAACGCATCATCATATCCGTGAATAGTCCAAGATGCAGTATATTTCCCGCCCGTATTGCCCCCAATATGAACCACATCCATATAGGGTCCCAAACAAAAAACGGTGAGCTCTGAAGCAGAATAGGAGTTATCTGTAGCAATGATGTAAACTTTGTTTAAATTTAAATTTGCACCTAAAGGATTTTCATCCTGAGTGTTATTATAAGTACCTAAGTACTCTCTTCTGTCATATTTATA
>JBASLQ010000201.1:0-10751 GCA_049656425.1 Sedimentibacter sp. | reverse complement strand
GAAGAGTGAACAGTGAACAAATAAAGAAGTATTTGAGTCTGAAGAGACTCAAATACTTCTTTATTTTTATTCTGATTTTATTAGTTTAGAATTTTTTAAATATAAAATCAAATCAATTGATACCATTATTAAATTAATTCCATATAAATATACAATAAAGTCTAAGTTATAAAATATTTTATTTAATATTCCGAAAATATAGCCTAATATTAATATTACTAAAAAATAAGGACTCTTGCCGTCAACTGACTTTGATTTGTATGATTTGTAAATAGAAAAAGGCCATGCAGCTCCAAAACAAAGTAGCATCAGCATTTCAAATATACTCATTTTTCCTCCTAAATTAAATTACTTTAATAACAACTAGTATATTACAGATTTTCTTGTTGTCAATAATAATTTAAAAATTGCAACATTAACCCAAATATATACTCAAAATGTCCTTAGCTGATTAAATTTATGATTTGCTTTCATAATCTCAAAAGAGCAGCATATAATTTACAAAAGTGTAAAACAGGGGGAGATTATGTTTAATGACTTCATGAATATTGAAACTCTGACCACCTTTGCTGGCCTGACCGGCACTGTTATGTTAATCGTACAGTTCACAAAATCATTAATAAAAAACAAACTTGGAGATCAATTTGTAAGACTTTACAGCTTTATAATTGCACTGATTCTCACATTCTTTTTTGCAAGACAAGGCAATCAGGCACAAGATATCATTTTAATGATTATTAACGCAATTATGATAACTATGACCAGCGCCGGAGGATATGAGATGATTACCGATCCACAGGCAAGAAAAACTAAATGATAAGTAATCGCTAAAAAAAGAGACCGTATTTAAAAAGCTGGCACCATTTAATGTAATGGTACCAGCTTTTTAAATACGGCTACTTTTTTACAACTTTGCTTATTTCATATTTGGATTGTTCATATATGTTGATACATAATTTTTATCTACAGTTACAACTGCATAATATGTTTCATTTTCTTTTTTAATTGCTTTTTCTATTATTTTAACAAGTTCACTTGATTGAATTGCATAATCAACTGGTATAACTACATCAAATATTAAATTAGTATGCGTATCTCCTCTTACTACTCTAAAATCATGCATTGTAAACCTTTCATCAATAGCTTTTATAATTTTGCCGGTCTTGCATCTAAGCATATTTATTTCCTTATCATCAGTTATTATAGGATCTAAATGTATAACTAAGTTTATATTCAAGTCTTGTGCAAAATCCCTTTCAATATTGTCTATTAAATCATGGGATTTAAGTATATCTTCCTTGGCATCTACTTCTGCGTGAACAGTTGCAAAATATCTGTTTGGCCCATAATTGTGAACCACCAGGTCATGAATATTAATAATGCCTTCATAGTTTAATATATTTTTTTCAATTGATTGTATAAAATCAGGATTTGGCATTTCACCTAAAATAGGGTTCAGTATATCTTTCAATATTTCTATTCCTGAATATAAAATAAAAAGTGCTACAACAATACCCATGTAACCATCTATTTCATAACCTGTAAACTTTGAAACAATTACAGAAACCAGAACAACAGATGTTGCAATTACATCATTTCTGCTATCCATTGATGATGCTCTTATAGTTGAGGAGGAAATTTCATATGCAATTTTACCGTAAAAACCGCTAAGCCACAGTTTTGCTGCAATGGAAAGTGCCAACACAGCAACAGTCACAATAGAATAGATTGTGTCCTCAGGATTCATAATCTTATTAAACGATGACTTTATAAGTTCAACTCCCACCAACAATATTACAATGCCCAAAATAAGCCCTGTCAGATACTCCATACGCGCGTGCCCGAATGGATGGCCATTATCAGCCGGGCGGCTTGAAATTTTAAAGCCTATCAATGAAACTACAGAAGAGCCTGCATCAGATAAATTATTAACACCGTCTGCCATTACAGAAATACTGTTAAACAATGCCCCTATTGATATTTTACTTAAGCTGAGCAATACATTCACAAGTATTCCTACTATGCTGCTTAAAGTACCATAAGATTGACGAACATTTATATCTTTTACATTTTCATAATCTTTAATAAATTTTTTAATAATTAAATCTACCATAATATCCCCTTATATACTTTTCTAAATCTAAACACATTTATATCACTTGACTTCTTTTCTTATAATGATATATTTAGAAAAGAATACAAAAAACCTGTGGAACATACTACTGTCCCACAGGTATAACCTGCTGCCTTTAGGCCCAGCCCCATGAACAATTAAGTTCATCGCCTGCTCAGTTTGTACTGTAGAATTTCGTAAGTATTACGATGCAGTGCAAATTGCTTTTAGATTTTACCATATAATACTATATAACTTCATATTTGTCAATAGTAAAAGATTTAACAAAGTTCTCTCTGATTTCTTTTAATTTTCTCTAATTCTACAATACATCTATTAATTTGTTTTCTATAAAATACAGCATAAATGTCAATGCAAGTAAATCCGCACATCCACCGGGACTTATATTCATATGAATAAATTGTTTGTCTATTTTATTAAGAATATCTATATCCATATTTTCGATTTTTTTTGTTTCTATTAATGCTTTTATTTCAAGCTGCACTTGTTCCTGGGTTTTTATGTCTGACCTTGATATAATATTAGTATCCCGTATATTTGCAATTAAATTCAATAAAGTCAGAGCACCTGCATCATTTAATGAATATCCCTTTTCTGTCATTGATTTTAATACAGGAAGTCCGTACTTTTTTATTGATAAAAATCCGCTTGCAACTTCTCCTCGAATTCCTGTTATGCCATGCTGTGCAAATAATTTTTCTCCATTGGTTTTTGCGTTTTTTAAATTCACATCATTAAAATCTTCTTTTACTTTAAAAGTCATTTTTTTACATAATTCTAAAATATTATTTATATCTAATCTTTCTTCATTGGCAAATAAATATCCTAAAGCAGCACAAATTATGCCCATAGAAAATATTAATCCTTTATGTGTATTGACATTATTAGTGGCAATTAACATTTCATCTTCGGCCAACATACCAAGATACCTTATTCTGCCAAACAATTGTTGTGGTTCATCATTACAATACTGTATACCTGTTAAAACAAAGTCTCTAAAATAAGGAGTTAATACAGACGAGCTGTCAATAAATGTATATATGTCCATGTCATTATGAGAACCGTTGTTTGCTCTGTCCACAAGTCCTGGTTTTGGTGTTGTGCACACTTCATACATCAAAGCGCGGCAAGCACAGGCTGCACAAATATTTGCAAAATGCTGATTAAAATAATCAGCCATAATTTCAACTGTTTTCATTATTAATTCTTCGACAGAATGCTTTTTGCTTCTGGAACAGACATGTGCTTCTTCATGGCATAATAAGCATGTACGATAATTTATTTCTTGCCTTGATATTTTATCACCATTTTGTTTTAATACATCAATGTCAAAAATTCTTCCCAGACGGCAGCTGTTTTCAATATCGACCATTAATTTTTTTATAAAATAAGGATCACAATCTACTGCAAAAAAAGCTTCATAACCGGTTTTGTCTGCATTGTTTTTTTGATAAACTATGTCGCAGTGATTTCTGTCTAACTGTTTTTTTATTAATTTATCTCCTTCAATAAATGCTTTTTCAGCAAGTGGAAAAGTTTTAACTGGTCCGGGAATATTAAGTGTAAAGCTAATAACAGGCATATTATATGCATCAAGTATTTTTTGCTGTTCAATGACTCTGTTCTCCCTTGCATCAAGAATATCTGATAACGATACACGGTCATTTCCTAAAATCTCTGATAAATTCATAATACATTAATCTCCCTGATTTAAAAGTCTTGCTATTTCTTTTCCTTCAAATGAAACCAAAAAATCATATGTTACTTTTGGAACGATTTTTTTTATATTTTCATAATTTCCTTGTGCCAATAACAATCGAACTTTTGAAGCACTTACTGCTGAATTGTTTTCCTCATATCTTGGAATTTCTTTGACTTCAATCCCTCGTTGACCCAAAAACTTCTTCATTTGCACATTATATTGAGCCGTTACTTTATCGTAAGGCTCAGTTCCCACAAATCGTTTAGTAATACCTAAAATCCTTGCAAAGTAATCACAAAACACAGTTAAGTCCAATATGCAATTTATATCCCCTGCTTTATATTTGTCTTTTATAAAGTAAGTGGGAAATGTTGCAGAAGAAATCAAATAATCTGATGTCGGGTGAACAACAACATTATTTAAATGTTTTACTCCATTTTTCACTAAGTCATATCTGACTTTTGCAGGAAATATACTTTTATCTTCAGAAACTACAAACAAATGCAGAAGTTCACATTGTTTCGCTGCCGTTTCAATTAAATATAAATGCCCGTTTGTAAATGGGTTGCAATTTAATACAATTGCCCCCACACTATCATAATCATCATGAGGTTTCAGAGATTTTACAAACTCTGAAATCCCATTTTTATAATTTTCCATTAAAACAGCATCATCTGTTTTTGCAATTAAATAAAATCCTAAATCTTTAAATATTTCTATTTTGTCAGGCTTAGTGAATAAAAACATGTGACTATGTCCTAAAGTAACACCATATGAAATCAAGGCTGTTACTATTTTTGCTGAAAGTCCATCTCCCTGGCAGTTATCTGAAACTGCAATACATTTCAGTACATTTCCTTCTAACGAACCGGTAGCTACAATTTCGCCTCTAAAGTCACAAAAGTTAATTGTGAACTCAATGCCATCATCATATGATAATTGTTCCTTTAATAAAAACTCTTTTAATTTTTGAAGTTTATTTCCTTTCATCGGATATCCATAATCCTCATAAAATGTTTCATAGCTCATATAATCACCCCTTAATTTGGGGACATTCCTTTAAAGCTTGACTCCAAAGACTAACTATTTTTAAAGGTGTGTCCCCTTACCTTTGAAATTACAATGTATTTTTAATTGTATCAAGCAATGATCCATCGCGATACATTACATTAGCGACAGTTTTGTCTCCTAATTTAATATCTCTCGGTTTTCCTGTTATTACTTCTGCTAATTCTTTTAATTCATGAATATCAACAACAGGAAGTCCGGCATTTTTTAATTTATCTCTAATATCATTTCTTAAGGGATTTACGGCAATCCCTCTTTGAGTGACAAGAACATCAACTGTATTACCAGGCGTTGATACACAAAGCACTTTATCTACTACAATTGAAAGTCTCGCTCTGCTGAGAGGTGCTACAATCATAGTAAGTTTAGCGCCTGCGGCAGTATCGCTGTGCCCTCCGGAACCTCCCATTATATATCCGTTTGAGTCCGTATGCACGTTTACGTTGAAGTTTGTATCAATTTGAGTAGCACCTAATATAACTACATCAAGATTATCGACTATTGCACTTTTTGCTGTAGGACTTGCATAGTGAGATGCTGTAACTTCTCTGTGCTTAGGATTTTCTCTTATTGATTGTACTGCTCTTAAATCAAAGCATTGCACATCCATCAGTGTTTTAAAACATCCTGCTTCAAGCATATCTACCAAGTAGCTTGTAATGCCGCCCATGCCAAAACTTCCTTGAATTTTTTCTTCCAACATTAAATCTTTTAAATATTTAGCAACAGCAAGAGATGCGCCGCCTGCGCCGGTCTGGAATGAAAATCCATCTTTTAGCAATCCTGAATGCTGTATAACTTTTGTTGCATAAGATGCCATCATTAATCCCACTGGATCTCTTGTAATTTTTGTAGTGCCGGATACAATTCCTGATGGGTCTCCAATTTTATCAACGCAAACTACATAGTCAACATAAGTTTCTGCAATAGAAAAATCATACAACGGATAATCAACTAAATTGTCAGTAATTACTACAACTTTTTTAGCATGCATTGCATCCACAAATGCATATCCTAATGAGCCGCAAGCTGATTTTCCATATTTTCCGGTACAATTTCCCATATTATCCGATGTTGGTGCTGCAATAAAAGCAATATCTATTGGTGTAATTCCTGTTTCAATGTCACTTGGACGTCCCCCATGACTTCTGAATATTACAGGCTTATCCATTATTCCTGATGATATTTCTCTACCTACTGCCCCACCCATATAGTTTACTTCAAGACCAGTCACTACATTATTTTTTATATGGTTAACAAGAGGAACATGTATATCAAAAACAGAACTTGCATTTACTGTAATATCCTTATACCCTGCATTTGAAATTTCATCCATAACCATATTTATAACATGGTCGCCATTTCTCAAATGATGATGAAAAGAAACTCTCATGCCATCTTTTAATCCGCATAATTTTATTACTTCTTTTAAAGAATTTACAACTTTGCTCATTATAATACACCTCCCAAAGCTTTTGCCATTTCTAAAGTTTGTCTGGCTCTTTCCACAATAGGAGCATCAATCATTTTACCGCGCAATGAAATTGCACCTTTACCCTGCTCTTTTGCTATTTGAATTATATCCATGACTTCTTTAGCATATTCTATCTCTTCTTTTGAAGGGCTAAATATTTCATTTACAATCATAACATGTCTCGGAGAAATTACGGCTTTTCCAGTAAATCCAAGGCTCTTGGCAAACTCAGCATCCAACTTTAAACCTTCTTCATCTTCCACATCGGTAAATGGCGTGTCATAAACAGCAATATTAGCTGCTCTGGCTGCAATAACCACTCTGCCTCGGCTATAAAATATTTCATCGCCTTTTTTTGTTCGCTTACAGCGCAAGTCTGCAGTTAAATCTTCTCCGCCCAAAAAAATTGCCTTAACTCTTTCACATGACGCAGCAATTTCAAATGCATTTTCAACTCCAAGGGCAGTTTCAATCAATGGAATAATTGCAGTAGCTTTTTCAATATTATGCTCTTTTTCTACTGATAAAATATAATCTGCTATAATTTGAACATCTTTTGCACTGCTTACCTTTGGAGGCATAATCATATCAGGCTTCAAAGGAATAATTTCATCTAAATCTCTTTTCCAATACTCTGTGTCAATAGAATTAATTCTAATGATAGTTTCACAATTTTTATAATTAAGATATTTTAATGCATTTCTAACAAGTATACGTGCAGAATCCTTTTCTGCTGGTGATACTGCATCTTCTAAATCTAAAATTATGCTGTCAGCTCCAAGTACATCTGCATTTAACAACATCCCGGCATTGTTTCCTGGCATAAAAAGTATACTGCGTCTCATTAGTTATCCATCCCTTCTGCTCTTTTTAAGGCTGTTTCGACCCTTGCACGAATAGCACACTCTACAGCCCCTCTGTCTTTCAAGTTTATTGTAATATTCTTTACATTAAAACTATTTAATACTTCTCTCACTGTTCTTTCAATTTCTTCACCAAATTGATTATATACAACTGACTCAAGTTTAAGATCTATTCCATTTTTATTAGGCTCTACCTGAACAAATATATCACTGGATTCTAAAGTTCCAGCTGTTGCTTTATTTTTTATTTCCATTTATTTATTCACACCATCCTTTTTGATTAAGTCTTTTAATACAATGAGTGATGCAATGTGGACTGTCCACATTGTTCAATTGCATTTTTTATTGCAGCTTTGACATTCTTTCACGAAACATCGGTTTAATGCCGCCTGCTTCAAGAATTTTCATGGCATATTCACCAATTTTATCACCTTGCAATACTTTTCCAGAATTCAATATTGTTACTGTACCATCTTCAATATCAACTTCTATTTCATCCCCATCTTTTAATTGTTTGCTTATGTCTTTGCAGACAATTAAAGGAAGTCCAAGATTAATGGAATTGCGGAAAAATATGCGGGCAAATGAATCTGCCAAAATCACACCGGCACCCATGTTCAATAATGAAATAGGTGCATGTTCCCTGCTTGAACCACATCCAAAGTTAGTTCCTGCCACAACAATGTCACCTTTAGTAAAATTATTTGCTATACTTTCATCCACACCTGCAAGACAATGAGAACCAATCTCTGCAGGATCTACTAATTCAAGAAATCTTCCCGGATAAATCTGATCTGTATCAATATTATTTCCTAATACTATAACTTTACCTTTTAATTTTTTATTCATAATCGCCCCCTATTAATGTACATGGATCTGTTAAATAACCTGTCAATGCAGAAGCAGCTACAGTTGCCGGTGATGCGAGATAAATTTTTGCCTGGTTGCTGCCCATGCGTCCAGGAAAATTACGATTAGAAGCAGTGACACACACTTCTCCTGGAGCAAGAACTCCTTCATGAGCGCTTAAGCAAGGCCCGCATCCAGGTGTAGAAATAGTAGCACCAGCTTCAATACAATCCTGCAAATATCCTTTTTCGATACATTCTTTTAATACTTGTGTTGAAGCAGGAATTACCAGCAATCTTACATCTTGTGCAATTTTTTTGCCTCTAAGAATATCAGCCACGACTTTTATATCTTCAAGCCTGCCGCCTGTGCACGTTCCAACAAAACATTGGTCCACTTTTACTTTTCCAACTTCTTCAATAGGAAATACATTATCAACACTGTGCGGTACCGCTATTTGCGGTGTTATATTTGATATGTCAAATTTATAACTTTCGCTGTATTCAAAATCATCATCAGTGTATTGCACTTCGTATGGTCTCACTGCTTTTTCCTTAACATAATCAAGAACTTTCTGGTTTGGCTGCATATAAGCTGTTTTTGCACCCATTTCAACTGCCATGTTGCATATAACCATACGGCCTGGAACATCCAGTTGTTCAATGTAACTTCCGGTAAAGTCAATTGCTTTATAAACAGCACCATCTGCCCTTATTTGTCCCATAATAAATAAAACTACATCTTTTGGCATTATTCCTTCTTTGGGAGTACCGTCAATTCTAATTTCTATAATTTCCGGAACCCTGAACCATAACTCTCCGGATATAATAATGGTTGCCATATCTGTTGCTCCTACACCTGTACCCATTGCTCCAAGAGCACCATGAGTTGTTGTGTGTGAATCTGTGGCAACTATTATGGCACCTGGATATATGAGTCCGCTTTCAACCATAACCTGATGACATACTCCGGCATTGACATCAAAATGATAAGTCAAATTATTTTCCTTAGCGAATTCTCTCATTTCTTTGTGAATTTGAGCAGTTTTAATAGTTGGTGCCGGTGCATAATGATCAAATACAAATGCCAGTCTGTCCTTATCCCATACCTTTTCGCCATTCATTTCTTTAAAAGAATAAATTGTTTGTAAATATAAATCATTTACTTCAGCAAAATCAACTTTTGCTGTAACAATTTCTCCTGTTTTAACAATTGATTTACCGCTGTTCTTAGCCAGTATTTTTTCAATAGCATGCATTTTAAATTCTCCTTCATAATGTTCAAAATGTAATCTTAGTGCAAAATTATGCAATAAGCCCACCTTAAAAGGTGAGCTTATTTTTGCATTTTATTCCCTTATAATCCCTGGTTTTATGCAATTATCCAAATACAAGTGGTGCGATAAATGTTGCAAGAAGAATAATAAATGCTCCACCAAGCCTTGATGAAATTTGAGCAAATGGCATAAGCTCCATCCTGTGAGCTGCTGTTAAAACAGCAACATCACCAGTTCCACCCATGTTAGCCATACAAAGTCCTGCTGTTATAGCAGCTTCAATTGGATAGAAACCAACCATCTTACCTACAATAGCTGTACCAACTACAGCGCCAAATACTACAAGAAATACAAGAACCAAGTAAACTGGTGAGAACGCCGAAATTACCTGGCCTAAATCAGTATAAGCTATACCAATACCCATAAGAAGTGCAGGTGTCCAGTTTGATGCAACAAATTGATACCAGCTTGCACAAGCTTTTTCAAATTTACGAGGTAATATATTGAAAGCTTTTGCAATTCCAACAGATATAATCATCCATGCATACGGATGTATATCTAATCCTGCATATGTTGCTAAAAGATATGCTACAATTTGCCCAAAAACGAAGAATGAACATGCTATTGCAATGCCTATTCCATAATCTGAAAGTGTAACAATATCAGTGTCTTCTTTTTCCTTAAGGTCGTCTTCTCCAATATCCATTAACTTTCCATTACCAGTAAGTTTAGGATATTTCTTTCCAAGTCTGTCTAATAATCCTCCAAAAACAATTGCCATTGCATTTCCTAATGCTACAGCAGGAACAAGTTTTGATAAAATAGTCTCTGATGGAACACCAAGTCCTTTAGCAAATACTTCTGATATAGGAACTGCTCCAGCGCCCATACCGCCTCCCATAATAGGAATACCGATGTATGCTATAGATTCTCCAGGAGACTGACCAAATAGCATTCCTCCTAAAGCAACAAATAAAAGTGAAACTACAACCCCTCCAATAATAGTTGGAAAATATCTTACAGCGGCCTTAACCAGCAGTTTCTTGCTCATTCCCAAAATTGAACCTGTAATAAGGGCTGCAATATAGAAGTCAAGGAATCCACCGCCTTTCATGAATGTTGTAACATTTGCAGAAACAGATTCAGGAATTAAATTGAAGTAAACAAGCGCAGCTGAACCAAATATTATAACAATAGGTCCTCCTCCAAAGAAAGTCTTTACAATAGGTGTATTGTTTCCTATTACATCAAGAAGAGCTCCAATAATCATCATAAATGCAAAGGCTCCAATCATGCCTCCAGGGAGTACATCAAAAATAATAGCAATTAAAAGTACGATAAGCAATGTTAAATAAACTGGAAGGTTTATTCCCATTATTTTGTAA
>JBASLQ010000200.1:0-2580 GCA_049656425.1 Sedimentibacter sp. | reverse complement strand
CATTTTTACAATGCTTTTTATATTATAGCCTCTGTGCATTGCAACGAGGGAAAAAGAAAGCATTCCAATAAGCATTGGATATATTGTAGACATGTTTTTTGAAATACTGAAAATAAGAGAAAATGTAAATATTGTGACAGCAACTAAAAAATCCATATATAACTCCATTTGCCGAATTTTTGCATCATATATATTATATAGGCAAATGGAGAAAATACAATATATAATAAAAAAATAAAACTATCAGTCCAGCAAACTGATAGTCCTATTTTTTTATTATATTAGGAGATTATCCTGTAAATAGTTAATTAGCTCTTTTTAGTGTTAACAGTTGTTTTTTTGTTTAATGAGCAGCAATCTAAAGGTTGACCGTTGAATGCTTCGCTGTTTGATTTTGCTAACTTTTCTATAAATTTCTGAAGCAATTTTTTCATAATGTCACCTCAAATGTTTTAAATATATTTGTATTATAGTGTACAAATATGAAGAAATTATGAAGAAAATATAAAAAAATTTATAAAGAGAGTAAATAATTTGAAATATATATTTCTTCATAATTTCTACATAAATATAAGTTAAAATAATATTAAAACTAACTATCAGGAGAAATTATTGTGTGTTGTGGAGGACCAAGACCAAACAAAGTATATACATTTAAAGAGTATATGATATCAACGTTTATTATTCTTGCTGTTGTGCTGAGTTTATTTTCTAAAATATTAAAATAAGTGTAGGTGGAACTATGAGTATAAAAAAAGAGAGAATTAAAGTTTATGATATGACATGCACGTCTTGTGAAGCCAGAGTTGAAAGAGCTGCATCAAAGGTAGATGGCGTTATAAGCAGCAAAGCAAGTTTTAGCGGTCAGTATGCCGATATTGAGTATCATGATGAAATATGCAAATTAGACAGCATTAAAGCTGAAATCAACAATGCCGGTTACGGCACAAAAAAAATAATAGATTATAAATTTATAGGGATACTTGTAATAGTTGCAGCAATAGCTATGCTGGGCTTTAGCACTGTGGGTTTTGATATGGAATCAAAACTTCAAAATGCTTCATATGCAGTGCTTTTCATGGCAGGTATTCTTACATCCATTCATTGTGTAGGAATGTGCGGCGGAATTATGCTTTCACAGAGCATATCAAAATCAAATGACAGCAGCAATAAGTTTGAAGCCTTAAAACCTGCCTTATTATATAACTTAGGAAGAGTAATATCATATACAATATTAGGTGGTATTATAGGTGCAGTGGGTTCAGTATTTTCACTTTCCATTAAATCAAAAGCAGCTGTTCAAATATTTGCCGGAATATTCATGATAATGATGGGCTTTAACATGGCAGGGTTTAGCATATTCAGAAAATTTCAAATTAAATTACCGGGCAATTTTTGTAAATTCAAAAATAAATCCGGTTCACCATTTGTAGTTGGACTGCTAAATGGACTCATGCCTTGCGGGCCGCTGCAGACAATGCAATTATTTGCTCTTGGAACTTCAAGTCCAATAAAAGGAGCTTTGGCTATGTTTGTTTTTTCCATAGGAACAGTTCCGTTAATGCTTACTTTTGGAGGGCTTTCCGGTCTACTAAGTAAAGGATACACAAAAAAATTGCTTAAGCTCAGCGGTGTTCTGATAATAGTCTTAGGCTTGATTATGGGAAACAGAGGACTTGCAATTGTGGGAATAAATTTAAATCCTTCAACTGCGCTTGCTATAAATAAAGACAGTATTAACGATTCTGACGGTGAAGAAAATCCGAACGTTGCAAAGGCCGTTATGGAAGATGGAGTTCAAGTAATAAGAATGACAGTAAGCAACAAAGGATTTACACCTAATGCATTTTATGTTCAAAAAGGAATACCTGTTAAATGGATTATAGACGGAAAAGAAATTAACACATGCAACAATGCAATAATTATACCTTTTTTAAACCAGCAAGAGAAAATAAACAAAGGTGAAAATATTATTGAGTTTATGCCGGATGATAAGGATATGAACTTTAGCTGCTGGATGGGTATGATAGGAGGAGTTATAAGAGTTGTAGATAAGCTTGATACAGTTGATACAACAGCACCTGATCCTTCACTTCCGCCCCAGACTGCAAGCCCGGACTGCTGTGCCCGTCCTCTGGATGAAAATTCAGAGACAAGTTACAGTCAAAAACCAAGTATATATGGTAATGACATCACAACGGTTCCTACAGAATTGCTCATAGGTAAATCAAATGACAACAGCATGCTCATTAAGGGAATAGGATATGAACTTATGCCATTGATAGCAGTCGTTAAAAATGGTGAAATAACTAAGTTTAAATTTGATTTTACTGATTTTGACAATGCAGATGGGGAGTATGTTATTGTAGATGGAAAAACAGGAGAAGAAATTGCATCTTTCGCAGGAAACAGCGGAATTAATGAAGTGGAATTTAAAACCGAAAGTACTGGAATTTATGGAATTATGAAAGACAGTACAGTTCTTGGAGTAATTGAAACAGTTGATGATCTGGAAAATACAAATTTGGAAGACATACGAAATAGTTTAATAATTCAGTAATATTACGGGATATACTATGG
>JBASLQ010000199.1:0-5224 GCA_049656425.1 Sedimentibacter sp. | reverse complement strand
CTGTAATCATTATTATATGTCTCCTCCTTCATGTATATTATAACCAGCTGATTACTGCTTATTCCTTAATAATAGTTCTTCCGGTGGTAGGTACAATCGATACCTCTTTAATTTTATTTGTTCTTGTATCTAAAATCGAAAAAGTACCTGCATTTACAGGCATACCTTCGTAAGTAAAACCGATTGAATCCATATTTAAGTTTGTGTAGTCTATTTTATATCTTTCCTTGAATAAAACTGTTTTTTCCATAACTGCATTTTTGTATACATAATAGCAACCCAAGCTTTTATCAATGCTCATTTTATATCCGGAGCTTGGTCTTTTCATGCTTTCCATCTGCACATATCTTATATCCATGGCAAATTCATTAGCCATTTTATCCATGTATGCAAAGTCAACATCAAGACTTGGTATAGCTAATGCAAGTACAATGCTCAGTATAGAAATCGTAACAACCATTTCAATAAGAGAAAAACCTTTTTTATTCATAGTCCACCTAAAATATACCATAGCTTATTTTATAAATTAATTCAGTATTTGTCAATGTATTTATTTTTTTAAATGCAGTTATTGTTGAATAATATCATCTTTTCATCAATTGTTTCTCATATAGGCAACTTGCTCAGCCTCATATGTCTGA
The DNA here is from genome assembly GCA_049656425.1 of Sedimentibacter sp. Lineage (GTDB taxonomy): Bacteria > Bacillota > Clostridia > Tissierellales > Sedimentibacteraceae > Sedimentibacter. Next base: position 4,583 of record JBASLQ010000199.1, on the reverse strand, counting down.
TTATCCTTTTCAAATACAAGCCTTATTTTAAATATTTTTGCATTATTAAAGTTTCCTTCATTTAATAAAGATATATACATAAATTTTACATAACTCCCTAACTCTACAGTGGGTTTAATATCTTTTTCTCCTCGTCCATAACGAATATTATTATTTACTATGTGAAAAACATAATTTTCGCTGCTTGAATCCCCGTATTTAAAAGAAATCTTGTTGCTGATTACCTCAGCACCAGCAGATCGTAGATAAGAAAGCGAATAATAATTTAAATCATCTTTTCTGACCCATACAATATTTTCAGAGTCCATTATTTTATCAGTCATAAAATTAAGGATGTATTGTGCTTGAAATTGAAGTTCTGACTCATTGCTTAGACTTTTGTAGTACCTAAAATTCCCAATACATAAACCCATCACCAAGGAAACAATAATAGCTGAAAGACCTAATGCTATTAACAATTCAATCATAGTAAATCCTTTATAATTATTCTTCACATCACACCTCCGCATTCCGATTCCGGGGACGGACCTTTGAATTTCGAATGGATAAAATTCAAAGGTCCGTCCCCGGAATACCTACGACCAATTGTCAAAGTCAATATAATCAGACATCTCGTAATCTGTATTTAGTATCTCGCTGTACTCAGGCACTAAAATAATTAAATCAACATATAATATTTTTTCAATATCATATTCAGATAAATATTTAGACCTTACTTTAGCCGTGAGCTTATCACCTATAAACAATAACGTGTCTCCATTAGTGATTTCAACTATAGGATTTGTGCTCCGCCAGACACTATTTTCTAAGTTTGCAGTTATGTATAATTTATAATTTACTATAAATATATTTTCAGCTTCGCTTTCATTTAAAGGATATAGCTGTAAATATTCTTCTGACTTTTCTAAAGAGTCCTCTACCGCTTTTCTAAGCAACCCACAAGCATCCACATAAGCAACATTAAGTCCTGTTTCAGACATATAAAAAGCTTGTTTTATTTCTGTATTTAACTTTTTAAAATCGTACTGCATCATTGCTATGTTTAATATAGAAACTCCCAAAGTAATTATTATGGCCATTACAATAACCAACAGCACTAATGTAGAACCTTTAATATTCATAATTTCCTTTCAATGAGTACAGAATCGCTATTAGTCAAATACCTTGCTGCCTTCCAATCTATTAATTATTTCACCCTTGCTGATTATATTAATACTGACATAATAAATCATACCATTAGGAGTTATTGTTATTTCTGCACCATAATCGTCAGCAACTTCACTTACAGACCTCTCATAATTACCGTTTTCACTGTTGTAGGGATATATGTCCATATCAATTTCTTCCATAGCCTTGATTTCTTCCATATAAAACTGTGCCAATTGTGCGGAGCTAAACTCATCGCTGCTGAAATTAATGATTTTCTGGGAAACAATAAACATATTTGTCAAAGGACATATTGCCACGCCAAGTATTGATAACGTCATTATTACTTCCACCAAAGTTATGCCCTTGCAATTCAATAACTTGTGCAATAACTTTTTCAATTTCTCACCTTCTCTTCACTATAGGTATAGCATAAAAATTCAAATCAATTACACCGTAAACAACATCACCATCCAAAGAAACAGTACGCATGTTAGTTACAGCAATGTCCATATGATCATTTTTAATATCATCAACTAAATTAAGCATATCCTCATAAGAGCTTGTAAATTCCAATGAAACACAAATAAATACTGCAGCTGTTTCGTAGTCAACTTGCTCATAGGTATCATAATTTTCATCAGGAATGTCATTAGTTAATGAAGCCGGCATTATTTCAGAAAAAGTAATATTATTAATTTCAATGTCATTTTTTAAGCAATATTCATATAGTATATATATTATTTTTTCTTGCAATATTTTTGTTTCCATATTCAAATTATCAATTTCATTCAATAGTTCTATTTTTCTCTTTTCATATGTATTTTCCATTTCAAAATTTTGAGATATATTTTCGTAATCAACGCTTATCTTCATATGCTCATCTTTAATTGGATTAAGTTTTAAATACCAGCCATCAGGCAAAATTAAATATAAAACAAATATTATCAGCCCTATTATTGCTACAGCACATAGAACTTTAATCATATTACTCATTGCAACTACTGTTCACATCCTTTAGTTTACATACAATTGTATATGAATAATTGTGTAAGTCCTTTTTGCCTGCTTCAACAGTAGGGATGTATAAGCTGTCTATAAAATCAATTTCCCTGAGATTACGCAAAAACAAGGTAACTTCAACCATAGAATTAGAAACGCACAACAATTGTGTATTGTTTCTGTCTACAGAAATAGAAGTTACCTTTGTTTTAGGTGGAACAGCATATGAAATTTCTCTGAATAATTCTGGGATAATATAATCATCATTTTGAATAACACTTTTAAGCAATTCAATTTGCTCTATGTATTTCTGCAAAAATGCTACTTCATTTTTTAAATTTTCAATTTCTAAATTATTTTTAACAACGTTTTCATCATCTGTTACTAAAATCATACTTTCAATTTCACTTTTCAGCATCATATTATAATTATTTAATGCATAGTAAAATAAGAACATCAGAAATATTGAAAATACTATTGCAGCAACATGTGATTCAACTATAGATTTATTATATTTATAATTATCCGATAAAAAATCAATGTCTTTTTTGTTGTTTAGCAGTGCCAATATAGAATTAAAGTAATTATTTATGTCAAAATTTTTGTAGCAATAACTGTCATCAAACTCAATGTTTGAAATATTGTTTATAATTTCAACTTCACAATTCATTTTTAAAGACAAGAATTGCTTAAACCCATCAATATTAAAATTTATTCCATAAATAAATAATTTTTCTATAGAATTATCATTATCAATATAATAATAATATCTAATAAATTTATTTATTTCATCCAGCCATTTTATCATTAATTCATCAGAATAACTGTTTTCACTGTCCATGTATTGCGAAGGATTCTCCGCAGCTGTTTCAATTAATTTTTCTTCCAATTCAACAGTAGAAATTCTGGAAAATTCATTTACACCTTTATTCATAACACAAAAAGATAGAGTATTTCTATTTATATGTGCAAAAGCGATACCACTATTTTGATTTATTGCGCATTTATTGACAGTCAAGCCATGCTGAAAAATTTTATTATAACAATTAAAAGAAATGTCCAGGCTTATGAGCTTAAATTTTAATCTTTTGGACAATTCTATATATTGATTGAATATAGTTGTAGGTAGGCAATAAATTACATAAGTTGCACTTTTCGCCGTATCACTATTGTGCAATTCAGCAACTTTATAAATAATTTTATATTGACTTATATCTGCTGACAAAAGATGTTCCAACTCCAACTTAATCATTGATAAAGTTTCAGATTTCTTCTTTAATAACGGAAGTTTTATTTTTCTTGTTATAACTGTATTTGTGTTAATAATAAATACAGATTTTCTAGTTTTAATGTCATTTTTAACTAAAACTTCTTTAATAATATCAGTTATTAGATCCATATTTGTAATTTTACCATCATCAGCACAGGCAGGATTATCAATTGATATACATTGGCAAATAGACAATATTTCACCCCTTTTTATAACTTCCATAATTCTAATATTATATTGGTCTATATCAATGGATAAAATTTTTGCCATAAGTATACCATCCCTTGTTTTTAATCTTAATTTCATGAGTTATTAAAATAATTTACAAAATTTGGTATGATGATTATACAAAAAATGTAATAATATGTCAAAATATTTATTATTAATAAAATAACATTATATATTATTTTATTAATTAATTTATAAAATTAATTTCATATTAAAATGGCGGTGGGAGCGAACATTATATAGTTCACGCCACCGCCAATTGATTTTTATTCTAATTCAGACATTTCCATAACTTTTAATTTTATTACATTTATTTCATTCATTTTGGGGACGGACCTTGAAATTTTAATTTTTTTATTCAAAATTTAAAGGTCCGTCCCCAGAATTTCTTACTGGGAATTCCTCATATAGATTATTTGTTCTGCAGGATATTCTTCACTACTTCCATTTTGTAGAGTAAGTACGATTTTCACGCCATTTGTACCCTCACGAGAAATAACAAGATCATCAGCATAACTGCCAAGTACTACAGGTGAATCAGTACCGTATTGATATATTATCTCGTCGCCTTCTTTTTTGAAAGTAATTTCTGTTCCATCAGAATATTTAAAATCGAATTTATCACTGTATTTTCCTTCATTATATTCTTCAGCTTCTAAAATTTTATTAGTCATAAAATTTATAATAAACTGTGATTGATATTGTAGTTCAGATTCATTATTTATTCTTTCATAGTTTTTGTAATTAGCTATAAAAAACGACATAACGACTGAAATGACTATTCCCGCCAAACCAAGCACAACCAATAATTCAATTAGTGTAAACCCTCTTTTGTCTTTCATACTAACCTCCATTTCGCCGCTACCGCTGGCGACACAAATAGTAATGAAAAATTGGTGCGCGGCTTTCACCAATTTGATATAATTTATTTGAGGAG
>JBASLQ010000198.1:0-3530 GCA_049656425.1 Sedimentibacter sp. | reverse complement strand
CTTTTATATTTATTCATTTGAAACCTCCAAATTATTAATGATATCTATTGTACCATAATAATTATAAATTTAATAGCTTGAACTTTCCATAATTTTATTTTTTTTATAAATTTTTAAGAAATATTTTCCCATTGTTTTTTTCATTTAATGATATATAATTAATGTAATGACATTGATAACAAATGTTTCATTTGGTAGGGAACACATTACATAAGAAAGCAGAGAAATAATGTTGAATGAAAAAACAAGACAAGTTAAACATAAAAAATTATTATTAACAATTACAGTAATACTTTTGATCTTTGCAATAATAGCTACAATGGAAGCAGTTATAGAGCCAGCTGGTTACATTTACCCTGATTATCCCAAAACAGATATATCAGCAATATTAGAAAGCAACACAATCAGTGAAGAAAACTACAAAGAGCTGTTTTATCAAACAGGACTCGGAAAAACAGCAATTGATGAAATTTTAAAAGACAAGAATAGCGGAGTAGCTGAAATACTTAAGTTTCAAGAAATGTTTTTTAAAGATAACAATGTTTCCTGCGAATCTATTGGAATAATTACCAGTCAGGAGTCTATAGTAAATGAAGAAGGAAAACCTATGTACGGTTTTAATTTTGCTCCATACGAAAATGGCTATGTATTAATTACAAAGGCAACGCACTCTCTTGGATGGCGTCATGGACATGCAGCGATAATAACAGATGCAGAAAAAGGAGAAACTTTAGAAGCTGTAATATTAGGAAGCAATACTATGCTTCAAAATATAAATAAATGGAGAGTTTATCCGTCCTTTATAATGCTTAAATTAAAAGACACATCCCCAGAAACTTTAAATGCAATAGCTGAGTTTGCCAAAACTAATTTAAGTGATAGACCTTATGGACTGACAATTGGATTAACCAGCCTTAAAAATCCAGACCCGGAAAATATTAAAAGCACACAATGTTCCCACCTGGTATGGTATCCATTCATGCAATTTGGCTATGATGTGGACTCCGACGGAACTTGGCTGGTTACACCAAAAGATATTGCCAACAGTGATTTATTTGAAGTGGTTCAAATATATGGAGTTGATCCGGAAGAAATTTGGCCATAATTTATATTCATAAAATAAAAACGAGATTATTCAAGCTGCGCTTTCAGAATGACAATGTGTCATCCTGAGCGCCAGCGAAGGATCTCATTTTTTAATTGTTTCGTTCTGTTCAGTCATAGTCTGACAATGGGTTTTTCTCAAATATACCTGTAAACAAATCATCATAGTAAAATTTAACGAATATAATAGTTGCCATTATCAGGCAAATTGCTTCCGATACAAATGATGCCATCCAAATTCCATTTGCACCAATTGCTGAAGCCATAACTGTAAGTGAAGCTGTAATTACTAATATACCTCTTCCGGTTGAAATAGCCATTGAATACATTGGCTTTTCTATTGAAGCATAAAATCCTACAAATACTATATTAAAACCAACAAGCAAATATGCCGGCACATACATTCTTAATGCTTTCACTGAATAATCAAATATTTGAACTTCACCACTACTGATAAATATTCCCGCAATTTGTTCAGCAAATATTGTTGTTGCAGCATATATAACCAAAGATACCGCTGCTACAGTTTTAACTGCAGTTTTAAGAAAATATGAATATGTCTTTTTATCGTCTTTCCCGTAATAATAACTTACCAATGGTTGTGTACCCTGGGAAATACCTGACATTGTCATTGTCACAAAGCTGTTTAAATAAACAATAACCGTGTATGTTATTATGCCTATTTCCCCTATGTTTTTAAGAATAGTTCTATTGAACATAAATGTAATAAAGCCTGATGAAAACTCTGTTACGAAATCTGATATACCCAATGGAATTGTTCTTTTAACTACTGTAAAGTCAAATTTAAATGGTACAAATTTAAGTGTAGAACCCCCTTTAATAAAGTGGACTACATAAAATATTGTGGATGCAACATAGGAAATTCCAGTTGCATACGCTGCTCCCTTGATACCCACGTTCATCTTAATGACAAACAAATAAACTAAAAATACATTAGTAACCGCTGAAATACCTACACCTAATGTTGCAAGCTGCGGATGACCGTCAGTTTTCACCAATACCTCAAAATAATACGTCAACACTGCAAACACACTGAACACGGATAAAATTCCTAAATAATCCTTTACATATACAATTGTTTTACTTGTCGCCCCTAAAAAATACGCAATGTTTTCAAGATTAAGCAATACAGCAGAAGATGCTGTAATACCAATCAATAGTAATATTATTGCATTCATTGAAAAAACTTCATTTGCTTTTTTAGTTTCCTTATTACCTAAGTTTATTGAAGCAATAGTTGATGTTCCTACTGCAAATAAAACCGCTATTGCAAAAGTCGCATTTACATATGGCATACAGATACTAAGCGCTGCAAGAGCTATTTCATTAACTCCCTTTGCTACAAATATTCCATTTGCCATTGTGTAAAGTGAATAGATCCACATAGCTATAACCGAAGGTATCACATACTTAAGAAATTTTCTTCTCATGATCATCACCTCTTATCTATAGTGTAAACTATAGTATCATACCAATGTCAAGAGATATTAAAAACTATTTTTGAGTACAAAAAAAGCATTCCCTAAAGAAATGCTTTTTTTTACAAATTATTAATCTTCTTTGCAGCCACAATCACAATTATCTTCGATATCATCTTCATCATCAAAATCGAAGTCATAATCATCATCATCATAGTCATCTTCATCAATTTCCATGTCTCCGAATAATTCTTCTTCAACAGTTGATAAATCTTCATCCAATAAGTCTAAGTACTCATTAACTTCATCCTGCTCTTCAACTATGTCGCTCATTCCATCTGCTATTTCTTCGATAACATCCATCAAAGCATTAAATAATTTGCCCTCTTTAGTGTCAGCTTTAACGTCTAACCCGTCAGCTAAACCTCTTAAATAAGAAATTTTTTCATACAAAAAATCCATAATATTACCTCCTATACTCTTGATAGATATTCACCGGTTCTGGTGTCAATCTTCACTCTATCTCCTATTTCAACGAAAAGCGGTACAGTTATTTTTGCACCGGTTTCAGTTGTAGCAGTCTTATTCGCACCTGTTGCAGTGTCACCTTTAAATCCAGGCTCTGTTTCAGTTACTTCCAGTTCTACAAAATTTGGAGCCGTTACTTCAATTGGCTTACCTTCAAAGAATTTCATTGTTGCCAAATCATTTTCTTTTAAATATACAATAGCTTCCTCAACCTGATTATGGTTTAGCGGGATTTGTTCGTAAGTTTCTGTATCCATGAAGTAATACAGTTCTCCATCATTATATAAATATTGCATATCCTTTGTTTCAATACGTGCTAATGGAAATTTTTCTGGAGGGTTGAAAGTTTCTTCTCTTATCGCTCCTGTTATGATATTTTTCAATTTAGTTCTAACAAAAGCAGCTCCTTTTCCTGGCTTAACATGTTGGAAATCTATTATTTGCCATAACCCATTATTC
>JBASLQ010000197.1:0-5770 GCA_049656425.1 Sedimentibacter sp. | reverse complement strand
ATTAAGTTTTGTGTAGAGTATTTATACCTCAAAATAGAATCCGTAAACATCAAAATTATAAAATTCTCACATTTAACATTTTATGTTTCAAATCAATTTATATTATACAATTTGTTCCACTTTTTCCATGATTTTTATAAACAATCCGGCTATATTTGGATCAAATTGACTTCCAGCCTTCTCTTTTATTTCTGCTAGTGCATCTTTATTGTTCATTCTTGTTTTATATGGCCTGTCATTTACCATGACATCATAAGCATCTGCTATGGCAAACACTCTTGCCACAATAGGAATTTCTTCATTTTTGAAAAGTCCGGGATATCCCTTTCCATCCCATCGTTCGTGATGAATAAGAATCAATTCATCTATTGGAGTTGCGTCTCTGAATTCTCTTGCTATGTAATAACCAATTTCACTGTGTCGTTTTACATTTTCCCATTCTTCATTATTTAAAGATCCTGCCTTTTGAAGAATATTCTTTGATACTCCTACTTTACCTATATCATGAAACTCACAGAGAAGTCTTAGTTCTTCTTTTTCTGTTTCTGTCAGTCCTAACTCTTCTGCCATTTCCATACACAATACTTTAAGTCTTTCATAATGGGACTTTGTTTCATAAGTAATTTTTTCTAATCTGCTCTTTAAAAACTTAATCATAGAAAATTTTGCTTCTTTACTTTCTTTAAGCTTTTTAAAATACATCCTGTCTTCAGCCTTTTTTAACAATTCCTGAATATTTTCATCTTCTGATTCTTTTGTGGCAATGCCAAAGCTTATGCTTATTTTTAAAAAATCAAGAGTATTATTTTCGCATTTTTGTTTTATTCTTTCTATTATTGATAACGCAGTTTGTTCTGAGGTCTTTGGTAAAAGCACAATAAACTCATCACCGCCGACCCTGCTGATAATATCTTCGTCTCTAAAAGATGTAGTCATTATTTCAGCTGCCTTTTTCAACGCGGCATCCCCCATACTGTGTCCAAATGCATCATTAATCAATTTAAGTCCATTTATATCTCCCATGATTAGACTAATAGGCAATTGTCTCTTTGTATCCAATCTAGAGAGTTCTTCTTCGAAAAAATTTTTATTGTACAACCCTGTTAATTTATCCTTATAATACATTTTTTCTCTATCCGAATTATTCAGATAATATATATTATTAGGTGTATTGGGCTGTGAAATTAAAATATGTTGGACATTTTTTTTAATATTTGTTATATCAACATAATATACTACCAATAAATCTTCTTGATTGCTCTTGTCGGTAAATGTGTTTATAAGATACCATCTTTCCAGATTTTCTATGAAAACCTCATATTTGAATTTAGTTTTTGGTATCATATTAAAATATAATTCTTTAAAACCAAGTTTATCTGCATTATCTACTACAATATCAGAAAATTTCTTTCCTAGAATCTGCTCGGAATTAATATTAGTAGCTTTATAAAAACCGTCACTTGTATATCTCAATACATAGTCTATAAAGTTACCGCAACTATTGTATATTGCTTTAAATTTAAGATAAAAATCATTTTTTGAAGGGTACTCCATGTTATCACCCCTATTTCAGGAAATATTTTTTTGATAATTTATTTAATGTTATTATATATTTAAATAATTACGTTTCTATTATTTAACAGTGTAATTTTAATTTCATTTCAATTACATTTTAATTACACTAAAACACATCTTGAAATAATATAAAAAGCAACCATCGTTTCAAATGATTGCTTTATAATTTTTCATGCAGCCATACTTTATTGACTTTCAAAATAATGACATGTATATTTGTTTATATTTTAACTGCTTCAGATACTAGGGGTTGAAAAATCATATTTATTTCGCTGCTGCTTATTTGTATATATTCTACAGATTTATTTTTAATTCTATCTTCTATTCTTTGAATACCATCACTTTTTAAATCATAAAATATTATCAAAATTTGATTATCATTCCAGAATGTAAAAACATCACCTTTTCGCAATAAATTTTTCAATAAACTAACCCAGGCATTTTTGCATTTAGTCAACTCAGAAATATCGTAATAATTATCGCTTTTTCTATTAAAATTTATAATACAAAGATAGTCGTTTTGATTATTTCTGGCTGATTTTCGTTTTTGCATATTAAACACAAATCTAAAATATTCGAAATCACAATACATTGCACCTTCTTCAGATTCATTCTCAAGATTTTTCTTAATAGATTTAATGTCGATGTTGCCATTTCTTGAGGCGTTATTCCGAATCTTTTTCGGAAAATCCATAAATTGTGATGAAGGTTTTGCTCCCATTTCCTTTTCTAATAAATTCACTGCATAATCATAATGATTCATTGTAGCTTTAACTTGTCCAAGTTTCATCATAGCTTCCATTAATTTCATATGTATTGTTTCATCATATGGTTCATAGAACAATGCTTCCTCGCACAATGCAATAATACTTTCACTTTCTTCTTTTTCTTTTAACATATCTATGAGTTTGTACAAAGTTTTTAAATACAATCTCTGATAATAATTTCTTGTAGGTACCAACCATACCTCATACGCATTATCTGACATGTATAGTCCTTTATACAGCTTGATTGCTTTGTTATACAGCTCAATTGATCTATCAGCATCTTTAACGCACTCAAAGTCGCCCTGCTTAATCAAACTTTCGAACACATCAACATCAATTATTGTGTCTTCTCCTATTTCCAGACTGTAATATCCATTAGTAAAGTTTATATTTAAATATTTGGCCTCATCTGATTCTTTAGGCAATAATACTTTAATAATTTTCCTCAGCCTGAATATTTGAGTTCGAAGCATATTTTTAGGATCATCGGATTCACTATCTGATAATAAATTATCTATAATTGTCTCCGGCAATAATTTCTTGTTCCTATGTGTCAAAAAATATTCAAAAAGTTTGTTTATTTTGTATGTGCGGGCTGATTCCTTTAATAAAGATTGCTCATTAGCCTTTATATCAAACTCGCCCAGAGTGTTGATGTAGAGTTTCATGTAATAGTCACCCCATTTTTACAATATATACCATTATAATCTTTTTTTTAGCAATATTCAATAAAAATTATTGCATAAAATTAGTTATTTATGTAATTTTACTACAAATAATATAACACAATTTATTTATATAGAACCTTTCTTGTTTGATTGTATCAATTCATTTACAAATAATGAATTCGCTCCTGGAATAATGATATTTAATACTTTTTTTGCTCTTGTCATACCTACATAAAAGATACGTCTTTCTTCTTCTATTAACTTTTCATACTCTTCATTTGACATATTTCTTTTTTCTGACGGAAACTCTCCGTCTATGTTGTCAATCATATATACATTGTCATATTCCAAACCCTTTGCGCTATGTATAGTTGTAAGAGTTACATTTGCATTTTTATTTTCAGAAGCATTTCTTATTACTTCTTGAAGTTTATTTATTTTTTCTATAAATTCTTTGGTATTGCTGCAATATGAACCTATTTCCTCAAGTATTTCTAATATGTGCAGTGAATTAGGCAAGTTATTGCGTCCTTCATCCTGCATTCTCTCCAAATAGTTCATATATTCTAAATCCATTTTAATAAATCTGATTGCATCTTTTGGTTTTAACTTATTTATATAATTTATATCTATTTTAAATTGTTGTATTTTATCATAAACATAATAATCAAAATGCTTATAATTATCCAATATATCAAAAACACTCATTTCTTCCTGAGGACTGTCCATAACAATACGGCACATGCTTTTCGTGAAATATGTATAACTTTTATAATAAATCCTTGAAAATGACTCCCTGTCTTTGGGATTTATAGCTAATTTCAAAAACGAAAGAATGTCATACAGCACAGGACTGCTGAAAAATCTCGTTTTGTCTTCTTTCATATAAAAATCAATGCTATTTTCATTTAAGTTATTGGCTAAAATCATGGCTGACATATTATATCTGAATAAAACACCTACAGTATTGTCACCTGATTTAGCTAGTTCTTCAGTAATTAGTTTCGCCTGCTCTGCTCTGTTTTTTACTCTTATGATGTTAATTTCATTGTCTCTTATATTTTCAGTATTAATTGCTTTCTTATATCTTTTTTTATTTTTTTCAATAAAATGTCTTGCACCTTCTACTATATTTTTATCAGACCTGTAATTATTATCAAGATAAAATATTTTTCCATTCTTGTAGATATTGTTAAATTCAAGCATAAAATCCGGATAGCTCCCTCTGAAGGAGTAAATAGCCTGATCATCATCCCCAACCATGAATAGATTGTCGTCTGTAATTTGTTTGATTATTTCATGCTGAATTTTAGAAGTATCCTGCATTTCATCTATCTGAACATATTGAAATGTGCTTTTAATGTTTTTCCTGTAATAATCAGAACTTGATATTATTTTATATGCATACAGCAGCATATCATCAAAATCTATTAACCTGTTTTGAGATTTGTACAAGCGATAGTTTTCATAAATTTTATCAAATTCTTTTATTTCAATTCCATAATCCTTATATTCCATTGGATTTATCATCATGTTGTTAATAAAGCCTATGGTTGATGAAAGATTTTCAATTTCTTCATCGCTGACATAATTGAAATAAGACTTAGAATAATGAGATTTAAGTATTTCGCCCAATACATGATAATTATTTGTAAGTAATTTAAAATCAATGCCTTTTCTTTTGTAAAAACTCCTTACAATTTTATAAGAAAAGGCATGAATAGTTGAAAATTCAGTTTTTGCTTTATATGAGCCGCCAAACCATGATTGAAATCTGTTTCTCATATCATTGGCTGCCATTTTTGAAAATGTAATGGTAAGAATTTTACTGCTGCATTTATTTTCGTATATGAGTTTCCCGACTCTTGAAATAGTTACAGTTGTCTTGCCTGAACCTGCAGTTGACAGCACAAGTGCATTTCCTTTTTCAAAGGAAGCTGCTTCAATTTGCTGACTGTTTAATTCAACACCATTTATATTTTTTAAATAGTCAAAGTACTCCATTTTACACCTACTGTAATATTAACCATTAATTACTCTTTCAAACACCTCTGCAGTTTTTAACTTTACGGGATTGCATCCTTCTATTTCACTTCTGTGATGTTCCTTTATACATACACAATCAAGTGCACCAAATTCTTTTTCAAATTCTTCCAGCATCTTTTTTGTTTTTTCTTTCATTTTGTCATTTGTTGTTGGTCTGTCCTCAGCAAACATAACACCAATAGCTGCTAAGGCTCCTAAAAGTGCTCCGCACGTTTTTTCAGATTGAATACCGCCTCCATATGGACAAACAGCTTTATAAAATCTGTCATCCAGACCAAGCTTGTACTGCTCATTTGCAGCCATTAACAATATTTCTGCACAATTTTTGTGATAAAGTGGCTGTTCTTCAACAGGGTGCATAAATTCCTGCTTATTTAATTCATCAACTATTTTCTTCATAATATAATCCCTTCTAGAGGAAGTATATAAGCATGCTCATAAAAGCAGTTATTATCATTCCAAAGGCTAATACTAAACAAACTACTCTTTTCATTGTATTTGCTCTTTTATATTTATTCATTTGAAACCTCCAAATTATTAATGAGTACTCTCAGAAACTAAATGAATAAAACAGAAAAACAATGAAATAAAATTAAGAAAACAGAAAAAGCACAAAATCAGGTCAATAGTATTTAAAATTAAATAAAAAAGAGCATGGCAAACAAGCCTGACGTTATGTCAAGCAAAAAGGAATAAGTTGGCAAAATATAAAAT
>JBASLQ010000196.1:0-1550 GCA_049656425.1 Sedimentibacter sp. | reverse complement strand
TCATAGTATTACCCGCATTTAGAGGTGTGTCCCCTTTCCTATTTGCCTATGCAAAATTCATTGAATATTTTTTCAACTAAATCATCACTTACTGATTTTCCAACAATTAATCCCAAATTTTCCATTGCCTCTTTAAGGTCTATTTCAATAAAATCTATAGTCATACCATCATCTATTGATTTTAGAACTTCTTCTAAACTGTTCTTTGCATTTATAAGCAAATTTTTATGTCTCACATTATTTATTATAAGTTCATTGCTTATATTTATGGTTCCTTCGAAAAACATCTGGCTGATTTTGTCAATTATTTCGTCTAAACCTTGATTTTTAAGTACTGATATATTAATAATTTCTTTTTCAATATTTTCATACTTGCTTAAGTCAATTTTATTTTCAAGATCTGTTTTATTTTTTATATAAATAACTTTTTTACTTTTAATATACTCTAGTATTTTTACATCTTCTATTTCAATCTCTTTTGACGAATCAAAGAGCATTATAACTAAATCTGCTTCATCTACTTTACTAAGAGCTTTTTCGACTCCAATTTTTTCAACTTTATCTTCTGTTTCCCTTATGCCGGCTGTATCAATTATTCTCAAAGGAACACCTTTTATATTCACATATTCTTCTATGGTGTCTCTTGTTGTTCCAGGAAATTCTGTTACTATTGCACGATTTTCATTTAAAAGAAAATTCATTAGAGAAGATTTGCCTACATTTGGTTTTCCAAGTATTACTGTCTTTATGCCTTCTTTAAATATCTTGCCCGTATCAGCTGTCTTAATTAACCTGTCTAACTTGATTACAATTTTTTCGCTTAATTCTTTTACTTTTCCTATAGTTATTTCATCTTCATCATATTCCGGAAAATCAATATTTACTTCTATATTTGCAAGTAAGTCAATGATTTTTTCTATAATTTCATTTATTTCATTAGACAACCTTCCTTCTAAATGATTTATAGAAATTTCATGACTTGATTCTGTTTTTGAATTTATTATATCTATCACTGCTTCAGCTTGAGTTAAATCTATTCGTCCGTTTAAAAATGCTCTTTTTGTAAATTCTCCTCTTTCAGCCAACCTGCATCCATAAAGCAATACTGTTTCCAATATTTTTTTTGCAGAAATTATGCCGCCGTGACAGTTTATTTCAATTATATCTTCTCTGGTGTAAGTTTTGGGTGCATTCATATAAGATATTAACACTTCATCTATAATTTTATTGTCTTTATCTACAACATATCCATAATGAAGATACCTTGGTTTTAAATTTATACTTTTTTCTTTGTTTTTACTTTTTGTGATAAATATGTTTTCTGCAATATTTAATGCATTATCTCCGCTTATTCTTATTATATTTATACCCGCATTGCCTGGAAATGTTGCAATAGCAGCTATTGTATCACTGTTCATTTTACCACCGTATCTTTCTACTCTTTGTTAACATATTTATTTTACATTAATTTTGCATAAATGTACATAACTATTTCAGTGATTTTTCTTGATTATAACAGTTCTGCATTATTATGTTAACCACAATATAAT
>JBASLQ010000195.1:0-4120 GCA_049656425.1 Sedimentibacter sp. | reverse complement strand
CCTGCATGTGGAAGCAGCAACTCAGCAATCGAACTTACATTAGATGAACTGGAAAAAATATCTAAGTGCAAAATGTGGATTGATGTATGTAAGAATTGGGAATAATAGCTGTTGACAAAGAAAAGATTATAATATAAAACAATTTAAAACTAAACATATCAAAATAGTATGCAATATTATTGCGTTGTTTCAAGAAAGGATGCTATGTTAAACGAATTTTCAAGAACTCAGCTATTATTAGGCGAAGAAGCCATGGAAAAATTAAAAAATTCTACAGTAGCAATATTCGGCATCGGCGGTGTCGGTTCATATGTTGCAGAAGCACTGGCAAGATCCGGAGTAGGAAGCTTTGTACTGTTCGATGATGATAAAGTATGCCTTACAAATATTAACAGGCAGATAATTGCCACAAGAAAAACTATTGGAAGAAAAAAAGTTGAAGTAATGGCTGAAAGAATATTAGATATTAACCCGAAAGCCAGGGTTGAAACAAATGCATGCTTTTATATGCCAGATAATGCTGATAAGTATGACTTTACAAAATATGATTATATAGTAGATGCAGTGGATACAGTTACTGCAAAGCTTGAATTAATAGTAAGGGCAGATGCAGCCAATGTTCCGATTATGAGCAGCATGGGTGCAGGCAACAAATTAGACCCGACAAAGTTTGAAGTTGCTGATATTTACAAAACATCCATGGACCCATTAGCAAAAGTAATGCGCCATGAATTAAAAAAACGAGGAATAAAAAAATTAAAAGTTGTATATTCAAAGGAAGCTCCAATTACTCCGTTGGATGATGAAGAGATGAGTTGCAAATCAAATTGTGTATGCCCGCCGGGCACCACAAGAAAATGCACTGACAGAAGAGCCATACCGGGAAGTGTATCATTTGTACCTTCTGTGGCAGGACTCATTATCGCAGGTGAGGTAGTAAAGGATATTGCAGCCAAGTAAAAGGAGGAAATAACGTGGGGACGACTCCGTTTATTCAAATAAAGGATTTAGAAAAGCAGTACATAAGCCAGAACAATACTGTAACAGCCCTTTCAGGAATTAACTTAAATATAAATAAAGGTGATATTTTTGGAATTATAGGCATGAGCGGTGCTGGAAAAAGTACTTTGGTAAGATGTATAAATTTCTTGGAAAAACCAACAAACGGCACTGTAATTATAGGAGATAATGATTTATCTTTATTAAATGACAGAGAACTTCGAAGTGTAAGACAGGAAGTTGGGATGATATTTCAACAGTTTAATTTACTCATGCAAAGAAACGTTGAGGACAATATTTGCTTTCCATTAGAAATAAGCGGACAGAACAAAAAAGAAGGAAGAAAAAGAGCAGGAGAGCTTTTGGAACTGGTTGGACTTTCAGATAAAAGAAAAGCATATCCATCACAGCTTAGCGGAGGACAAAAACAAAGAGTTGCTATTGCAAGGGCTCTTGCAACTAATCCGGAAATACTGCTTTGTGATGAAGCAACAAGTGCATTAGACCCTACTACAACACGTTCTATACTTGCATTGCTTAAAGACATCAATAAGAAACTTGGCATTACAATAATAATTATTACACATGAAATGTCTGTTGTTGAAGAAATTTGCGACTATGTTGCAATAATAGAGAATGGATATTTAGCTGAAACCGGACAAGTTGAAGAAGTTTTTTCAAAACCAAAAACAGAAGCAGCAAGGAAACTTGTGTACCACAGCAACTCTTCAGTTAAGGAAATGACGGGGAAAAAATGCATACGCATTGTGTTTGACGGAAAATCATCCTTTGAGCCTGTTATAGCAAATATGGTTTTAGAATGCAGAGCTCAGGTTAATATATTGTTTGCTGATACTAAAGATATAAATGGCAAAGCATTTGGACAAATGGTATTGCAATTGCCTGAAGATGAAATGCTATCAGATAAAATTATTCACTACCTGCAAGATAAAAATGTTAATGTAGAGGAGCTGGTTGATTATGTTTAGTAATGAAATAATACCAATTCTTATTGAAGCAATAAGGAACATCTTTTATTCGATTGCAGCTGCTATAACATCCAACATGCCAATGCTTATTGAAGGAACTTTGGATACTTTATATATGACATTCATTTCAACCGTATTTGCATATATATTGGCTTTTCCGCTGGGAATAGCACTTGTTATTACAAAAAGAGACGGTTTACATCCTATGGGATTTTTAAATAGAATTTTAGATGTTGCTATAAATATTGGCCGTTCAATACCATTTTTGATATTATTGATTGCAGTAATTCCGCTTACAAAATTAATTGCCGGCAAAAGCTATGGCTCAACTGCGACAATAGTACCCCTGGTAATCGCATCAACACCATTTATAGCAAGATTGATTGAATCCTCTCTTCAAGAGGTTGATCATGGAGTTATAGAAGCAGCCCAAAGCATGGGCGCATCGCTTTCAACAATTGTTTTAAAAGTATTGGTACCGGAAGCAAAAAGTTCTTTAATTGTGGGGGGGACAATTGCAATTGGAACAATACTGAGCTATTCTGCCATGGCAGGAGTTGTGGGAGGCGGAGGGCTTGGAGATATTGCAATCAGATATGGATATTACAGGTATCAGACGGATATCATGGTGATTACAGTAATCCTCTTAGTAATCCTCGTGCAGGTGCTGCAGATGATAGGAATGAAAATCGCAAGCAAAACGGATAAAAGAATAATTTAATGATTCTTTATCCCAAAAATAATTAGAAATAAAGGAGAAAATTATGAAAAACATTAAAAAAGTATTAGTATTAGTATTAGTATCAGCATTGTCACTTACGGTTCTTGCAGGGTGCCAAAACAAAGAAGAAGCACCGGCAACAGAGACACCAACTGAACTTAAAAAAATTACTGTGGCAGCATCACCTGTACCACATGCTGAAATACTAGAACAAGTTAAAGCTGACTTGGCTGAAAAGGGATATGAATTAGAAGTAACTGAATTTTCAGATTATGTACAACCTAATTTAGTAGTAGATTCAGGAGATATTGATGCAAACTTCTTCCAGCACAAACCTTACTTAGATGATTTCAATGCAGAAAATGGCACTAAAATAGTTCCGGTTGCTGTTGTTCACTATGAACCACTTGGAATCTACCCTGGAAAATCAAATGATTTAACTAATATAGCTGACCGAGCATCAATTGCCGTTCCTAATGATACAACAAATGAAGCTAGAGCATTGCTTTTATTAGAAGCTAATGGACTGATTAAAATCAAAGAAGGTGCTGGATTATCAGCAACAAAGAATGACATTGTTGAAAATCCACACAACCTTGAAATAGTTGAACTTGAAGCTGCACAGGTTTCAAGAGTTGCAGGTGAAACTGACTTTGTAGTTTTAAACGGAAATTATGCTCTTGAAGCAGGATTTAAAGTTGGAACAGATGCTTTAGCGAAAGAAGAACAAGATTCAGAAGCTGCACAAACATATGCAAACATCCTTTGCGTAAAAGAAGGAAATGAAGAAAAAGAAGAAATTAAAGCTTTAATTGAAGTTTTAAAAAGCGATAAAATCAAACAATTTATTGCTGACACATATGAAGGTGCAGTAATTGCAATGGATTAATTAACAAATACACCCGCATTGTAAGCATGCGGGTGTATTTGTTTACCTCTTTTTAATTACTTAGGAACAGCTGCAAATATAAATATAGTTCCATCAATATTTACATTTGCACTGCTGGACTTATCAATATTCATATCACTTACTATAATACGAATTTGCATTTTTTCATTTTGTGCATTTATTGTAAGTTCTTCCGGTGGCATTAATGATTTTGACTCATTAACATTTTTAAAAATATTGTCTGTCAATTCTTTCATAGATTTTTCAACAACAATAATTTTTTGATTATCCAGAATGGAGATTATAATTTCATCCGTTCCAATTGATTTTTGTTCTATGGTATATTCATTACCTTCTAAAGTGAAACTTCCTATTTCTCTGGATAAATCCGATGAATTTGAGTTTTTATTAATGTTTACTTTAATAAACTTATCAAAGCCTGCTACATCTATTTCTTTGTTTTGATCTAATATTGCATAAACATATGCAGGTGTATCTCCGGGCAAATAATTATTGTAATAT
>JBASLQ010000194.1:0-4088 GCA_049656425.1 Sedimentibacter sp. | reverse complement strand
AGTCATCTGCTTCAGGAAACAAAGTATTGATTAAACAAGTTGCTGATATTTTAGTAAGTCCTCAAATATTAAAGATTAACAAATATGACAGAGATAAAACTATAATAATAGGAAGTGACGTTAAATCTGGCTACAGCTCTGTAGCAGTTCAAAATGCATTGGAGCAACAGCTCAAAGATAAAGATTTTGGTAAAGTACGTGTTGTTTTTGATGGTGAAAGAGAAGCAATTTCAAAAGATTTCGGAGAACTAGGCATAATATCAATTTTTGCCTTGTTGATTATATATATGATTCTTATGATACAATTTGGATCTTTAGTACAGCCTTTGATTATAATGATATCAATTCCATTATCAATCATAGGTTCAGTCGTTGGACTTTATATTTTTAGACAGCCTCTGTCACTTACCGCTTTGTTTGGAATTGTAAGTTTGATAGGAATTGTTGTAAACAATGCCATCATTCTTGTTGATTATGTTAATTTTGAAAGAAAAGAAGGAAAAATGCTGGAAGATGCATGTAAAGAAGCTGTTACAAAAAGATTCAGACCGGTAATGCTGACAACTATAACAACAATTATAGGATTAATTCCACTTGCCTTCTCAGGAAGCTCTTTATTTGCACCTATGTCGATTGCATTGATGAGTGGGTTGATAGTATCAACATTATTAACATTGGTAGTCATACCTGTTGTATTCAGTCTTGTAATGGGCAAAACGGATAAATAAAATTTTATTTTGAAATAAGCTTGAAATTTATCCTAAAATTTAATATGCTGAATAAATGAGATCGCATTAATTTGGAGGAATAAAAATGGAAATTCCAAGAGTTTTAATAGCAGATGACGATTATGAGATTGTGCAATTGGTTACGGAGAGTTTGGAAGATGAAGGGTATGAAGTATTAAAAGCATATAATGGGCAAGAGGTAGTTCGGATAATTGAAAATCAAAAAGTATCATTAATAATTTTGGACATTATGATGCCCGAGATGGATGGACTGGAGGTGTGCCGCAAGGTGAGAAATGACATTTCTGTTCCAATTATTTTACTCAGTGCAAAAGACAGAGAACTAGATAAAATTATTGGTTTAGAAGTTGGCGCCGATGACTACATTACAAAGCCCTTTAGCACAAATGAGCTGATTGCCAGAGTAAATGCTCATATTCGAAGAGAAAAACGTAATAGTGAATCAAAGTTAAATGTATCTGGTGTTTTTGAGTTTGGAAATTTGAAGATAGATAAAGACAAATATGAGGTTTATAAACATGGCTGTCTTATTGACCTTTCAACAAGAGAATTTCAAATTTTATTATATCTTGCAGCGAACAACAACAAAGTGTTGAGCAGAGAGCAAATTTATGGAGCTATTTGGGGTAACAGTGAATTTGGAGATATCAATACAGTGACTGTGCATATAAAAAATATAAGAAGCAAGCTGGATCAAGATAATAAATATATAAAGACTGTGTGGGGAATAGGATATAAGTTTACAGGAGATCATCATGAAACTAAGCATAAAATATAGGCTCCCAATTGTGATAATTTTAGTGTTTGTTTTTTATATGATTTCTTTGGTGGTGTACTACAGATTTTTTATATTTTCAAATGCTGTGCAAAATTTCAATGTTTTTCGTGAGGAACTTGATGAAGTAGGTGATGAAATTTCAATTGGAATTGAAGAGAGATATCCTGACATGGAATATATGAATTCATTTATACATTCCATGTCAAAGGAGAAAAATATAAAGATTAAAGTTTATGATACAGAAGGAAACAATATATTTGCAGCTGATCACAGTGATAATAAAAATATGGCTTTTAGAGTGAAGGATTTTGTGAGTATAAATGGAAAAGTTGTTTATATATTAGAAATTGAATATTCGTTTTTGTTGAAAAAATTTTTGTTTTTTGACTACAGCGGCAAGCTGATAATATTTTCATTAATTTCGTTATGTATGATGGTTTTATTCTTAATATTTTATTTACATCACTCTGTTGTGAGTCCTCTCTTGGTTTTGCAGGATAGTTTTGAAACGGTAAATTACCGCAGCAATAAAGTTGGGGTAATTACAAAGAGGAATGATGAAATTGGAGAACTTTACAAAAAATTTGAAGAAATGGTAAAAAAATTGGAATTATCACATAGACAGCAAATAGATATGATTTCTTCTATCTCACACGATTTAAAAACGCCTTTAACATCCATCATAGGATATGTTGAGAGATTGTCAGATGATAAAGTGAAAAGCGAACAAAAAAAACTAGAGTATTATGATATTATTTATAGAAAAGCACATGACATAGAATGTTTAATAGAGGAATTCTCAACTTATGCCAAAAATGAATATTCCTGCGGGAGCCTACAAAAACATAATATAAAAGTTATAGATTTTTTTAACTCTATATGTGAAGAATATTCTAATGAACTGGAAGCTTATGATGTAGATTTTGTCTGCCAACCGGATACTATACAGGATGTTTCAATGGAAGTCGATGTCAACCAGCTTCGAAGAGTATTTGCCAATTTAGTAAGCAACTCACTGAAATATGTGAAGCATCCAGTTAAAATTTTCATGTCATATAAAATAGAAAAAAATTTTGTTAGATTTAGTGTTGAGGACAATGGCGGAGGAGTCCCTGAGGAAGAATTGTCTCAAATATTCAATAACTTCTACAGAGTCGACAAGTCACGTTCTAGGGACAAGGGAGGAAGTGGCTTGGGACTTTCCATTTGCCGTACAATTATTGAGAGCCATCAAGGAAGGGTATGGGCCTATAATATAGACCAAAAAGGATTCGGCATAGCGTTTGTTTTACCCTTAAATATTTAAATGTAAAACAAACGCAGATTAAGCCATATATATTACGCCCCAAGGATGTTGCTAAAAAGAGGGATCTATTATTTTAAGGCTGTTTATTCCGTAGTCTCCAATTTCAGAATCCCACGTAGTTAATTCATTTCCATGCCAGTCTGTACCGCCGGTTCTTATTAATCCATGTTCGTTAGCAAAACTTTCATAGCGCTCTACTAATTCCTTATTATGATAAGGATAGTATACTTCAACTCCGCCTAATCCGTTAGGAAGAAGAAGCTCCATTTCAGTTAAATCTGCATTTCCTATGCGTGCGGGATGAGCAAATACAGGAATTCCGCCGGCTTGCTTGATTACGTCAACTGCTTCAGAAGGATGAACAGGAAAGTCTTCAATAAAGTGGTGTCCTGGAAAAAGTTTTATTTTGCTGTTAAAAAACTCTGGCCAGTCTTTTAAAGTATAAGAAGCTCCATCATCAATCATTGCTTTTAAAATGTCTGATAAAGACAATGATTGTTTAAAATCTGAATATTTTAAGATTTTGTTTAAGTCAAAATCTATAATGTGATTTTTTTGAAGCCAGGTGTAATGCTCTAAAAATGTTTTATTGAAATAATTTCCTATTTTCTTTAATAAATCCTGTAATTGGCTGTTTGTTATATCTATGTTGTAGCCAAGTACGTGTATTAAGTGTCCATTTGAAACAGAAGAAATTTCTACACCAGGAATTGCTTTAATATTTTCAAATTTAGCTTTTTCTATCATTTCAGCTACTCCAAAAGTAGTGTCATGATCTGTTAAAGACAGAGCAGGTATATTTTTTCCTTTTGCAATTTTAATTATTTCATCTATTGAATCTGTTCCATCAGAATATTTTGAATGAATGTGTAAGTCAATCATAGGTTGCTCCTAAAGTATTATATAATATTATATCATTTTCATTCTGCAATTGTAATATAATATTTATTTTTTAATCATATTTTAATTATGTACTAATTAATTTCGAACTATTTATGTGTATTATAGTAATTACCAGAATAATATATAGTAATAAAATAAATGGGAGATGTAAGATGGAAATATTAATAGGAATTTTTGTGTTTTTTATATTTATACTTGCAGCACTAAATATTGGAGTTGTGTTATTTAAAATAATTTTTACAATTTTGGGAGCAGTAATTGGCTTTGTTCTCATAATGCTGCTGATACCTTTGGGCATAGGATTTCTGCTTATTCCAGCAATAATTATAGGAGTTATAGTTGCAATTGTTAA
>JBASLQ010000193.1:0-4475 GCA_049656425.1 Sedimentibacter sp. | reverse complement strand
CGCTTACTTCTTCATTTACAGCAATTTTTAATTTTGCTGCCAAATCTTCTGTTTTTTCTTCATTTTTGCTTGAAGTAGCAACTACAACGCCGCCTTCTTTGCCTTCAATTATATATCCTTTATTTTTCAATTCATTTAAAACATTTTTAACCGCTTCTTGAATTTCTTTATTTTTCAAACCCTCAATACTTATTTCTTCTATAACTTCCCTTGCATCATCATTAACAGCTTTAACCTCTAAAACCCTGTCAAATCTGTTTATAGAAAACTCAAAAGATGGATTGACGTCAAGACTAACATATGAATAAGGTGTCAAGTAAGCCCATGCCGGTGTGGCAAATAGCATGACAGCCGCGGCAGCTGTAGCTACACATTTCATATATTTGGCATTATTTTTAATTATTATTTCCTGTCCTATGGTGTAATTTTTATTCTTAATTTGCGATATACAACCATCATCGGACAGAATTGCTGCATTGATGCCTTTAATTTCAACTATTACGGCTTTCATTTTTCTAACTCCTCACAAATGTATCGCATATAACTTGCAAGATAAGGATAATCTCCTGACATTATCTCTACTGCTGCTACTATATATTTTCGATGGCGCTCCAACAATTTACGGGGTACCTTTGCGTTTTTTTCAATAATATTTAACGGCAATTGCTTTTTAATTTTCATCTCACTTGTCAATATAGGATTTTTTATCATATATGCCACAACTTTAGCGCAAGCCCTCTTTGTTTTTTCTGCTTTTGGCGAACATTCTGATAAATCCATAAACGAAAAACCATATGCAGAAAAAATTTCATTAACAAGATATATCTCCAATTTTACAGAATTATCATCTGATACTGATACTTTTTGTGCAATTTCCGATTGCATGGAATAGTCATCATCTTCCGTTGCGTCAGAATTAAACAAAGAAGGATTTACGGTAATTTCAGGAGCATATCTGGATTTGCTTCTCATAAAGTCAATAATTCGCCTTCGTATTACCAATTCAGCAAAATTTAAAAAACTGCCTTTCTCAGCAGAATACTTTTTGACTGCTTCTGTAAAAGCTGCCAAAGCAATGGACCACTCATCATCACTTTTGGAAATATAACTGCGAGCTACTACAGATGCACATTTCAATATAAAGTTTTCATATTGTGCTATTAAATTATTCATTGAATTTTCATCATTTTTAGCATTTTCCGCCATTAAATTCACATCACTCACAAACTCACCTCTTGGTTACGATCACAACTATTATATCACCATACCTTTTTTATTACAATACTGATATATTTCCAAATTTTTATTTTTTAAAAAGAAACCACGTCTTGCTGTCCAGTTCATATTTAGGCTTCTCTAAATCTCCAACTTGTTTTGCGGGTTAAAATAAAAAAGACTTGTGCAATACACAAATCTTTATAAACTCAAGTACCTGGTACTTGAGTTTATTTAATGTTTTTATCGTGAATGATTTTCAATCCTTTAAATAAAAGCTGAGGGTCATACACCTCAATAACTGATGACTCATCAGACATTAATCTGCCCATTCCTCCGGTTGCCACAACCTTCATGTTTTCAATATGCATTTCTTCTTTTATTTTATTTACTATATATTCAACCTGACCTATATATCCGTAAACCAAACCTGCCTGAATGCTTGTGATAGTGTTCTTAGCAAGAATCGAACTTGGTTTTTTAATTTCAACACTTGGGAGTTGCGCTGTTTTTTGCCACAAAGCATCTGCTGAAATTTGAATTCCTGGAGATGTTATGCCATACTTAAATTCACCTTTGTCACTTAATATATCATAGGTTGTGGCAGTGCCAAAATCTATTACTATAAGTGGTCCTCCGTATATGTGATATGCTGCAACAAGACCAACTATTCTGTCAGCACCAACCTCACGCGGGTTATCTGTTGATATTGTAATACCGGTTTTTATTCCAGGTCCTACTATTATAGGTTCTATATTGAAGAATTTTTTTAATGCATTTTCAAAGGAATGCATTACATTAGGAACAACAGATGAAACTATAGCACTTTTTATTTCCTTGTGATTAATATTATTGTAATTCAATAAATTCAAAATAAAAATACCATATTCATCAGATGTTTTTTCACTTCTGGTGACCATTCTCCAGCTTCCTACAATATCATCATCCTTATAAACTCCAACGACAATATTTGTATTTCCTATATCAACAACTAAAACCATTACTGCCCCTCCTGTTTATTAATTTTATGATAAACATTAACTACTGCTGCAGTTCCAATTCCTGCTGCAGAGCATTCTATCAATGAACTTGTCGTAACCAAAAAAATTGCAAATGCAGCAAATGTAGTACCAATGCCAAATTCAGTGCTAATTTTTACTATTTCTTCGTTATAAACGAGATAAAGCATAAAAATTACAAGTACTGTGTTTGTCAAAGCTCCTGATGCTCCTGCAATCAATAAAGATGCTGTCTTGGATTTAATTATTTTTTTTAAAAAAACATAAACAAAATAAGGAACTACCCCTACAAAAATTCTAGGCAAAACAGCAACAAACGGATTTATAAAAAGATAGTCTAGAGGTGATGCCGGAGCTAATAAAGCTCGAAGCAAAGTAACAAAGCCTGCAAGAAAACCCATAACAGCCCCGGATTTGGGTCCATAAATAATACTTGTTATTATTGTGGGCAAAAAAATCAAAAGTGCCATGGATGCAGATGTTGTAGGAATTGCCGTCAAGGCAACAAAAACAATAGTGAGTGCCAGCATAACTCCCATGAAGGTGAGTTCGCTTGTTTTTAAATTTCTATTCATATTTCCTCCCGTTCTCGTTCTATAAATAGATACAAGACAAATTTTATAATATA
Source organism: Sedimentibacter sp. (assembly GCA_049656425.1). GTDB lineage: Bacteria > Bacillota > Clostridia > Tissierellales > Sedimentibacteraceae > Sedimentibacter. The sequence continues at coordinate 1,613 of JBASLQ010000193.1, read as the reverse complement.
ATAACATATAATTAAAAAATATGCAAATTTTATTTATAGCATTTAATCTTTTCTAAGTTCATCAATTGATTTTGTGGTAATTTGTTTTCTGTCAAGATTCAAAAGAACAATTGCTTTTTCTAAATCTTCCTCTGAGGACATTTCTATTTCAAGATAAGGCTTTGAGTAAGTACTTTCATCCCATGTATCAATTTCAAAAAATATATTGTCGTAAACATAAGATCTGCGATGCTTAAATCCCGGTTTTTTTTGCTTATAGCCAAGCACTTCCAATATTTTTGCAGTGCTTTTCCAATCAGAGATTTCCGTTTCCGTTTCTTCATTAACTCTCAGTGTATCCCTGTTTATGCTTTTTTTAAAAGTCATAACATTTTTAGTTTTACCGTTTAATAAATTTTCAACTATTCTAATTCTTAAATAACCATTGTATGTTTTTTTAAGATATCCGTCTTCCGTATCAAATCTGTAATTTATTTGATTTTCATCCTTTACAAGAACTGCTCCGACCTTTATGAGTTTTTTTTCTATTTCATCTTTATCGATATTGAGAACCTTAATTTCCTTTTCCCTCATTATTTTTATTATTCCTCCTGCATATTTACAGTATTATACCATAATTTATATGATTACACATTATAAATTTATAAAATCATAGATTTCAGTTAATAAATTTGTATTTAAGAATATGAATCCCATAATAGTTTCAATTATAATATCAACATTTAATTATGCTGTTTGTTTTTCAATAATCATTTAGTAACTAACAATATTATTAGGAATATATTGTTTATATATTAATATATGGAGGTTATTAAATGAGTATTAATGAATCAAATGCAACTCAAAGGTATCTTAACCCTTTAGATATATACTTATTGCCCGGGTATACTATTGAAGTTTTTGCTCAAGGATTAAATGCACCTGTAAGTATGGTATTTGATGAAAATGATGATATTATTGTGGGAGAATCCGGAGAACTAGATGGAAATGCAAGAGTTATGCGCCTTACTAAGGATGGTTATGAGGTTGTAGCAGAAGGCTTCAATGTTCCCCTTACAGGGGTTAATATACTTAATGAGGATATATATGTTTCACATGATGGAGTGATAACTGTTATTAAAGCTGATGGTGCACGTCTTAACTTATTAACCGGTCTTCCAACCAGGGGAGATTATAAAAACAGCCAAGTAGTATTCGGACCAGATGGAAAAATGTACTTTGGTATTGGTTCTGCAACTAATTCCGGTGTTGTTGGTATGGATAATTTTTGGGTTATTCGGAATCCGCTTTTTCGAGATTTTCCTGCAGAAGATATTAAATTAATTGGCCAAAATTTTATTTCGTATAACTTCTTATCATATTCACCAAATGATTATGCATTTACTGGAGCATTTCGTCCCTTTGGTTTACCAAGCAGACCAAACGCAATAGTATATGGAAGTTTAAGACCAACCAGCAGCATACTAAGAGCTGATTTGGATGGTGCAAATCTTGAGATGTATGCATGGGGTGTGACGAATCCTTATGGATTAAATTTTGATAGATTCAATAGGTTATATACAACAAATAATGGTTATGATGACAGGGGAAGCCGGCCTATTAAAGATGCTCTC
>JBASLQ010000192.1:0-13754 GCA_049656425.1 Sedimentibacter sp. | reverse complement strand
TGCTTTTACTTGTATAGAGGATAGTGCAACGCTGGGGAGCGCCATGAGCGCTATACAAGGTTTGGTAAGGAGAGTGATACTGCAGTGGGTATTGCTCTTTTATTGATTTTAACAGAAAAATCACTCTCCTTAGAAAACATAAGCGATTAAACCCCAGGGTTAGGGACAGAGTCCCTATGCGAAGCCATGTTTTCAATACCTTTTTTCTTGCGCATAGAATCTTTACCACCGATAACAATAGTATAAGAATCGTGGACAATACGATCACAAATAGCATCAGCTAATGTTGATTCACCAATTTTATGATACCATCCGGCAACTTCAAACTGTGAACAAAATATTGTTGAAGCTTTTTTGCATCTTGATTCAATTATTTCAAGCAGATCTCTGGCTTCACTTTCTTTCAAAGGAAACAGCAGCCATTCATCAAGAATCAATAACTTAACCTGTTTATACTGTTTAATAATCTTACGGTATGTACCATCGCCACGAGATATTGCAAGTTCAGCAAGAAGTTCAGGCAGCCTAACATATTTTACAGTATAGAAATTTCTACATGCTGACATACCAAGAGCCGTTGCAAGATAAGTTTTTCCGCTTCCTGTTACACCAAGAATTATGATGTTGTGACATTCTTCTATGTAGTTGCAGGAAGATAATCTTGTAAGCTGTACCTTATCAAGGTTTCTATCAGAATGATACTCAATATTCTCTATACAAGCATCATTGACCGGATATTCAGCCTTTTTTATGAGACGCAGCAGACGATTGTTTTTTCTGGCACACCATTCAGCATCAATGAGTAGACCAAATCTTTCTTCGAATGACATATTGTTAAAATTATTGTCCTTCAACTGGTTACGAAAGGAATTTGCCATAACACTTAATCTCATTTCGTGTAGTTTGTTGGTTGTAGTATCACTAAGCATCAATCATCACTCCTCCTGTAATATTCAGCACCACGTGTAAAGCTAAAATGCTCAGTATCAGATGATTGTGCTGTTGCAATGTTGCTTTCGGTTATTTTATCTTGACCGGTCTGCAATAGTATTTGAATATTTTTATACTCTGGCGTTAAAGTATATGTTAAAACCTTTGTGCAAGCAGCTTCAAGGCGTTCTACAGAATACTTATCAGCAAGCTTTAAAAGTGCCATACAAGACTTGTAGCCTTGCTGTTCGACCTTGTATCTGTTTAAAAAGAATCGAATGATAAATGTAGTGTTTACACCGATTTTTTCAGCCCATTTGATAAATCGCTCAGCATTCCAAGAAACATATTTTTGATGATTTGACGGCATATGTGATTCTACAGTGCTGTATTGTCCAAATCTGCCGTGTAGCCTTGGATGAGAGCATATTCGATTGCCATCGAAAAATACTTCAATTACATTCTTGGTTATTCTGACATCTACCTTATGCTTTATATATTCATATGGGACTGAATAGTTTTGATTATCAACACTAATATGATAATTTGGTCCAACTGTTGCAATCTTCCACTTTGATAATTCGAACTGTCTTTGTGGTAAAGGTAGAAGAAATAATTTTTCTTCTAAAAAAGCCGTAAACCTGCTTCCTTCTTTCTTTTGAAATGGCTTATTATTAAAAAACTCAAGTCTTTCTTTGATAGATTCGTTTAGTTCGGTTAGTGAGAGAAACTGCTGATTTCGTATGGCAGCAAGAATGTATGTGGATATTATCCCAACTGTACCTTCTGCATGAGCTTTATCTTTTGGCTTCCTGACTCTGCAAGGGATAATTGCTGTACCATAGTGTTCAGCCATCTCCTGATAACTTTTGTTAAGGACAACTTCATTTCGTGTATGTTTATCAACACCAGTTTTTAGGTTGTCACATTGTATTATGCGAGTTATTCCTCCATAGTATTTGAAAGCATTGACATGAGCGTTAATCCAAGACTCTTGTTCCATGGAAAAGAATGCTTCTACATATGAATAACCGCTGTATGGCAATGAAGACACGAATACATAAGCAGGAATTAACTCACCTGTATCAGTGTTGATTACATATGCAACATCACCAGCCCAGTCAACTTGCAAAATTTCACCCGGCTTGTGATTAATGTGCATTGTAGCCGTTTGTCACCTTTAGATAGTCGTTGTAGTACTTGTTAAATTGCGTGAATTGGTATGGTATTTCACCGGATTCACGACATGCATCACAATATTCAAGCCATAAAAGAGTTAATGTTACTCCGCTTTTAGCCATTTCACGATGTATATAATCGTAATCTGGCATTTTGTACGTCGGTTTCAATTCGCTTGGCGAAAAGAGTATTTCCGAAAGCTGATTATCTGACAATTCATCAGGCAAAGGATAGCTTAAATTATTTTCCTTCGCTTTCTGTAAAACAGTTGATACGGTATTTCTTGAACATGAGCAACTTGCTGCTATGTTAACTTTGTTGATTCCAAGGCTATCAAGCCTTAAAATCTCTCTGTAATTGGTCATCTTTATGACCTCCTCGATTTATTTACACTTTTTACCACAAGTGTATAAATCTATTATTACAGAGTATTGAAATACTATGCACAATCCTTGCGGAACAAGCGCACAATTCAGGCGGTAGCAATGCTCGTTTTGAGCGGTTGAGATGCACAATTTCATGCGGCATATTCACTACATCAATGCCTTTCAAAGCTTGTCTATTTATTTTATCCCCATAAAAGATAAAAACGAGATAATTTATTTTATCTCGTTTTTATCTTCACCCTTAACATATTCAGCCTTATTCTCTTTAAAATTCAAGAGCGGTATTATTAGCGGTGGATATCCAGAGCCTACGGTAAGATTACTTATATACGGTCTTATGTATGATAACAGCGTAGCTGGAGCATTACTTTCTAACAATATCCCTAAAAATTTTTCATCAATACTATCATTCCACTCAAATTCACCAACCATAGTTATGTCAATATAAAATGGAACTTCATTGCGGCTACATGAGTCTCTATCAAACACAATCAATTCTAAAGATACATATGCATTATGATCGTTTTTTAATATCTTTGTTTCAGTATGTATTTTCATTTTTATTGGAGCTGATTTTTTTTCATAAGCATCATTCAATTCATATGTTAACCCTGTTAATTTAGGCACATTAAACCTAAATTCACTTTCTTTACATTCATTCATAGCTTGTCTCCTATGCTGCAAATCTTAATATATCATATATATTATTTTTATCGTCGCAATCATATTCTATCTCATAATCTCCACTTTTTCTTAATTCTACTACTAAATCCAATCCAAGTTTTTTTGAAATATTAAATAGGAACTCTACACTTGGATTATAATCTCCACTTTCAACTTTAGAAACCATAGCCTGACTTATTTTTAATTTATCAGCTAAATCTTTTTGAGTTAAATTATTTTCGACCCTATAATTGATAATCTCACAAGCTAAATCAATTAATATACCATCTAATTCCATTTCAAACTTTAGTTCTTCATCTACATCATCAAAAAAATCCAATGGATCATTCAATAACCTATTATTTAACATATACATCCTCCTATTAACCTTGATCAATTCTTTTAACTCTATCATAAGCAACTAATATACCATCTGAATAATCTGATTTGTTTTTTTCTTGAAAAGCATTTAATAAAATTACATATTCTTTATCATATATTTTTTTGAAAATAAAAATAATTCTAATATTCTTATTTCCATGAAGTTTAATAGAGTATAAATCAATTTCTACATTTTTTAATTTTTCAAATAATGAACTCTGCTCTATACAATTTTTTTAAATTGACTATAAATTTCAAACTCTTTAAATATTTTCTTGCAAATTCTTTTTTATAACCGCTTTTTTCAATGATTTGTTTAAATTCAGAATTAAGACTATAATAAGTTTTTATATAATCAATATTGCAATCTTCAGGATATAGAATTTTACTTAAAAATTTATTATTTTAATCACTCATAATACATTTTCTACGATAGTATGATAATTATACAACTTATAAGTTATATTTTCAAGAATTATTTTTAAAAGCCTATAATATTATTATATTTATATGTCTACTATTTTTTAATAGTCTCATTTAATTCTTTTAATCTTGTTTTTATATAATGTGCACTTTCTATAGTTTATCATTGTAAACTTTTCTTACAACTCTCTCATTTGCTACATAAAAATAATCCATCATCCATCTTGAAGAAAAAGGAATTAGCAGACAGCATAAAATACCTGTATAAAACAAAATATCAATACAAATTTTAGTTATGTAATGAATTAAACTTTTCTGATACATAAAATCCTCCAAATGATTGTTTGTAATCATAATTATATCAGATATTTTTTTAAGTCAATAATTATTTATCGGTTTGCGATAAATAATTATTGATAAAATGAACGGGCATTTTTATTAGTTTTATTTTTTTAACAGCCAGTCAAGCAAATTAACTTGGCGAATACCGTCATAATTAGTGTTTGGAATAATATCATCAAGTGTTAAGAGGTATTTGGGATGATGATCTGATATTTTATTCAGCGGTTCAAGCTCTCTTAATAATGTACTTTCATCCAGAACAGATGCGGATACCTGATAATATTCTATGCCATCCGTATTACTTGCAACAAAATCAACCTCTTTTTCCGCAAGTTTCCCGATATTAACCTTGTATCCTCTGCGTATCAACTCAAGATACACGATGTTTTCAAGCAAATGTCCCAGGTCTGATGCTGAACCTGCTAATAGTATATTACGAAGCCCTGTATCGACAAGATAATATTTACCAAGTGTTTTCAGATATTGCTTTCCCTTGATATCATATCTGTCAACCTTATAGAATATATAGCTTTGATTCAGGGCACGCAAATAATTATCAACGGTATTGACCGATATTTTACGACCGCTTGAATTTATCGTATCGCTTATTTTTTTTGTAGAGACAGGACTGCCTATATTGCTGCATAAAAATTTCACTATATTTTCAAGTACCGAAATATCGGTTATACCTTCCCGAGTAACGACATCCTTAATCAATATGGTGTTGTATATACCATCAATATATGTCCTTATTACGGTATCGCTCTTTTTAAGAACTGCTACATAAGGAAATGAACCAAATCTCAAATAGTCTCTAAAGCTTGACCTGATATCTTTTCCATTTGTAAATTCAAGGTATTCTGAAAATGATAAAGGCAACATGGATATTTCTATATATCTTCCCGATAACAGCGTTGCAAGCTCTCCCGATAGCATATTAGCATTCGAGCCTGTAACATACACATCAATATTTTCTTTTATAAACAAACTGTCGACTGCTTTTTCAAAAGATTTGCATTGCTGCACTTCATCAATAAACACATAAGTATACTTTCCTTTTACAAGTCTTGCTTTGATATAATCGTAAAGCGACTTGTAATCGAGTAAATATTCATATTCAACATCTTCAAGGTTTACTGATATTATCTGTTCGTCAGATACACCGGATTCTTTCAAATAATCAATATACAACGAAAACAATGTGGATTTACCGCATCTTCTGACACCTGTAATAACCTTTATAATCTGTTTTTCACGCCACTCTATTAACTTGTCTAAATATTCTTTCCTTTGCACCATTACATATACACCTCTCTTACAGCGAGTATAGCACATGGGATACAAATAATCAACTTTTTTCTCGTTACAGAAAAAAGTTATATATTTCGCCAAAAAAATTATTTATTGTTTTTTGCGGCTTTTTTTATACAAAAAAACAATTTATAAATGACAGGTTAATTTGTGTACATATTATTTTGAGGGGGAAAATATGGAAAGGTATATGGTAAATGACTATCATGGCTCATCGATAGCAGAATCCTATAGAAAGATTGCTGCTAATATAGAGTTTGCAAATATTGACAATAATATTAAAACAATTATGGTAACAAGTTCTTTAGCAAATGAAGGAAAAACAACAACAATAGCAAATCTAGCCAGCGTTATAACAGACTCTAAGGAAAAAATACTTTTGATTGATTTAGACCTGCGTAAACCCGCTGTACATAAGCAATTTAAAATATCTAACAAAATTGGATTGACGGATTTACTGATAAATAAAGATAGCTATAAGAATTATATCAATAGTGTATATGATGGTTTAGATGTGATTACTTCAGGAAAAATTCCTGCAAATCCAGCAGAAATTGTAAATTCAAAAGCAATTAAAGAACTGTTAAAAGAATTATCAAATAATTATGACTATATTTTCATAGATACACCACCAATTGTATTAGTTAGTGATCCAATAACAATATCAACATTCACTGATGCTGTAATACTAATAATAGCTTATTCCGAAACTGAAAAGGAAATTGCTAAAAAATCAGTGGAAAGTTTAAAACATGTTAATGCGAATATCATAGGTACTATATTAAATAAAGCACCAGTTACAAAGCATAACAAATATTATTACAACTATCATTAGGAACCTCTTAAATATTAACAAAATATGTTTATAAAATATAAATGTGAAAACGTTGCAATTAATTATTGACAAATACTGCCAGTAATGTTACAATCCTGTCTTCGACACTTTGAAAAAATGAAGAGAAGAAAAACCGCATAAATAGTGGCTTTTCTTCTCTTTTCGATTCACAAAAATGTTGTATGGTATTCTTAAGCTAAAATTTTTTTAATTTTTTTATTTAATTCCTTAGGAAGGTAGTATTTTTTATCTAGTCCTAAATTAAATATGCCATTTAATGCGGTACATACCTCACTGCCCTTATAGGCAGCTGTATAAAAAGCATCCTGCGAATTCAGGATATTCATGTTTCGCAATGTCTCCAAAATGTTTTCCGTTGTGAAATGTGTGCCGTACTGATCAAGTTTGCTTTCTAGCAACCTGTAAATCAAGAGTGCTGTATAGCAGATCATGAAATGTGCAATGATTCGATTCCGTGTCCAGTGATAAACAGGTCTTGCGCTGAAATTGGTTTTTAGTACCCTAAAACAATCTTCAATTTTGTAACGTTTTGAATTTATTTCCAATATGGATTTTGCATCATCTTCCAGATTTGTAGCAACTGCGTAGTATCCATCATACTTCTCTTCATTATCAATTACAGACTGATCAATGGAGTAGTGATCAGATGCTTTTTCACCGTCTTTTCCTATGGACATCCGCTTTATGAATCTTGTAACATCATGTGGACCTTTTTTTACGTCATCCACGTTTTTTGTGTTGATGATATTTTTTGCCCTTTCAATTTGGGCGTTTCTTATGTGGCGCTGGTACTCCATCATTTTCCTTGAAAACGTGATAATGATTCTCTGTTTTAAAATTCCTTTGGACTTTATCTCCTTGGTAGTTCCATTTTTAAATACCTTTTCTTCATACAAGCCTACATCTACCGCTCTATCAGCATTCAGTACTTTGTAAACAGTGTCGTTGTATAGTGGAAGATTTTCTTTTTTAAATCGATCAAATTCTTTCATGTGCTTTATTGTGATGGGGGAGTTATTGGAAAGTCTCCGATAATCACAGTCACTAAATACAGCTTTTTGTAACTTGTCAGAAAGTTTTTTGACAGACTGTGTGACAATAAATGCGCGTCCACCCATGGAGTTATATTTTCTTATATCAAGGGAACCAAGTCCAGCATCTGCACAGTAGATGAATCGCTTTCCTTTAAACATCTTTACAATCTTCTCTTCTAAAGGCACAGCGCATTTCTGCTCGTTGTCAGAGCCAGAATTTATGCACATGGATATTGGGATACCATTTCCATCCATAAATAATCCCATCTGTACGATTGGATTGGGACGGTGTTCCTTAGAAGGACCGTATTTGCGGAGTCCCTTGAGGATTTCTCCAGTTGCTTTATCTACATATTCATCATCCTCACTCTCTGATTCGAAATAGTAGTTGGTACAGTCGAAATAGCATACTGAGGTATTTCTTTTGACGATATTTCCACTGTTTAAAAACAAGTGTTCCAAATAGTTATCATAATTATTTTGCAATATATCCATAAAACGAAGAATATGCTGATACTCAAAAGAAGGCTGCTCATAGTATAAATCAAGCCTATCGAAAGTTCCAAGTTTTGATTTAGGCTCCAGTATTCTTGCATATGTAAGAAAGCGGTTGATGGAGTTGCAGTCAAAAGTAATTTTAGAGTTGTCTTGTACATCACGGAAGAAGTCCTTTATCTTGAGATCCTGATAAATTTTCTGTAAGATAAAATAGCCCACATTAAGAGAGGATGATTTGGAAGCTATGTTTCCAGTGGCTGTAAGCTTCTCGTTAAAATCGACTTTAAAATCCATGTCTATTTTTCCTTCTTTGTATTCTTTGTTGAACTCCTCTACTTGCTTTTTAGCATAAGCAAGGGGATCAGGAGTGATAGCAAGTAGTTCTGAATACTTACCTATTCTTTTTACATTTTTGGTAGTTGTTTTTTTGCCATTACGAATACCCATCTGTATAAAATAGGTAGGATCTTTCGATTTTCTGTCATAGTTTAATTTCATAATCATGACCTCCAATGCCCATATATACCTATTATACCATATAATACAACACAATACAACATATTCTTTCAAAAATTTGACAAAAAAATACAGGTTTTTCAAGACCTGTAGCTAATTTTCATTCATTCAACTGTTAAACTCCCGTTCCGAAAATCCTTCTGAACTGCTGTCACTTTTCCTGTTTGATTTTGTCATTGATTTTATCATAAACCCTGCATATAACATAATTGGTATTAAAAAAACTGAGACAATAGAATATTTATTTGATACTATTAAAATAATAATATATACAATAAAGGGAATTGCTATATAAAGATATTTATTTTTCATTTTACCTCCTTATGCTGATCGTTTATAATTTTAATGATAAATTTATCATTTCCATAAGATAAAAAGTTATGACGTTTTATGATAAATAATTGTTGACAAATATTGTAATGTTGTATATACTAAGTAAAGATTCAAGAAGAAGTTACCGCTTCTCACCTTATGGCGTTTTTAAAAACTGTTAGTAAGGTTAAAAAAATAAATGCACTTAGAGTGTTGTTTAAGATAGCGGTGAGTTGGCTGTCTTTTTTATTTTGTTAACATATATAAATAATGAAGGTAAGTCTTAAAGGCTAAGTTTATACTATTAGGAGGTGTAAATTATTAAAGAACTTCAAATCAACGAACAGATTCGTGAAAAGGAAGTAAGAGTCATTGACTCTGATGGAAACCAGCTGGGCGTAATAAGTACTAAAGAGGCATTGCAAATTGCCGAAACTAAAAAATTAGACCTGGTAAATGTATCTCCTACTGCAGTACCGCCGGTGTGCAGAATAATGAATTATGGAAAATACAAGTACGCTCAGGCAAAAAAAGAGAAAGAATCAAAAAAGAAACAAAAGGTAATCACTATAAAAGAAATTAGGATGACTCCCAATATTGAAGAGCATGATTTAGCAGTAAAAGCAAAAAATGCTTCTAAATTTCTTGAAGATGGCGACAGAGTAAAAGTTGTTGTACGTTTCAGAGGAAGGGAGCTTGGACATATGGAAGCAGGCAGAGTAGTATTGATGCAATTTGCAGAATTGACATCAGAATATTCTGTAATAGATAAACTACCAATTGTTGAGGGCAAAAACATGACTATGTTTTTGGCACCAAAAAAATAACATTAAGGAGGAACTGTTATGCCAAAAGTTAAAACTAACAGATCAGCGGCAAAAAGATTTTCTAAAACTGGAAGTGGAGAAATAAAAAGATCCAAGGCTGGTAAAAATCATTTTACAGGAAAGAAATCTTCTAAGTCAATAAGAAACTTAAGAAAGAGCACTTTATTGTCAAGTGCTGATACAGCAAGAATAAGCAAAATTTTACCATATTAATCTATAAATCAGAAACAGGAGGAAACTAAAATGGCAAGAGTAAAAAGAGCCGTAAATGCTAAGAAAAACCATAGAAAAGTATTGAAACTTGCTAAAGGATATTACGGAGCAAAGAGTAAATTATTTAAAACAGCTAATCAGGCAGTAATGAAATCACTGTCTTATGCATATGTTGGAAGAAAATTAAGAAAGAGAGAATTCAGACAGCTTTGGATTGCAAGGATCAATGCTGCGACTAGACAAAACGGTTTGTCTTACAGCAAATTCATAAATCTTTTAAAAACAAACAACATTGAAATAAACAGAAAAATGTTGTCTGAAATGGCAATATACGATGCAGCAGGATTTGCAAATCTCGTTGAACAAGTAAAAGCAAATTAATAGCCGAAACCAGACTGTAATATGTGCAGTCTTTTTTTTTATGCCCTAACCCTGTCTTTCCGAGCGATAGCGAAGGAAAAACAGCGGTAGGTCAAACGCAACGAAATCCCAATTTATGCGAACGATAGTGAGCAAATAAATTGGTGATTGAGACTGCGCTATGCCCGGCGACATCCAAATAACCGTAGTGAGCAAATAAATTGGTGAACGAGACTGCGAATTTATGTGACCGACAGAATTTACAAAATAATTATTGTAAATATAAAACAAAGTGTTATAATCAAATGACATAAATCTATTGAATGCATAAAGCCAAAGTTTGTGCGTTCTCATTGTGTATACAACAAAGTTCAGGCAAATGTAAATTTGCCAGGTTCTTATAATATTAGAGGTTAATATGAAAAACTTGTACAAAAGAATAAACAAAATAAAAAAAAAATCCATATTTAGTATTTTTCTTTGGCTTTGCAATAATTATTTTAGCAGGAGCCTTGCTTTTGACATTGCCGTTTGCTTCACAGGATGGCAAGAGCGTCGGATTTATTAATGCGCTCTTCACAGCTTCGTCTGCAACATGTGTAACAGGACTTGTAGTAGTGAATACAGCTTCTCATTGGACGGTTTTTGGCAAAGTTGTTATAATTGTATTGATACAAATAGGCGGTCTTGGAGTAATGACCATGACAGCAATGATTTCGTTCTTTATAGGAAAGAGAATGTCAATAAAAACCAGAGTTTTTATAATGGAAGAAAGAAATGTAGATGAACTGCAGGGTGTTGTTCGTCTTACTAAAAATATACTGCTATTCACATTTGGTGTGGAATTGGTTGGAGCAATATTACTTTCCGTAGTATTTATAAAGGATTATGGAGTTGCAAAAGGAATAGGATATTCCTTGTTTCATTCTATTTCATCTTTTTGCAACGCCGGGTTTGACTTGACAGGTAATAGCATGATAAACTATGTTGACAATCCAATCGTAACAATTGCAGTATGCGGGCTTGTAGTAGTGGGCGGTCTTGGATTCTATGTATTTTGGGACATTCATGCAAGCAAGAATTTTCATAAGCTCTCATTGCATTCTAAACTTGTTTTAATCATCACTGCAATATTATTGATTGGCGGAAGTGTAATATTTTTTGCACTTGAATATAATAACCCAGGAACAATGGGAAACCTCAGTTTATCAGGAAAAATACAAGCAGCAATATTTCAGTCGGTAAATCCAAGAACAGCTGGATTCAATTCAATTCCTTTGGAAAATATAAGGATGTCAACTGCTGTTTTTACAATACTATTAATGTTTATAGGCGGTTCACCTGCATCTACAGCAGGTGGTATTAAAACTACAACATTTGGAGTATTAGTTATATCGTTTTATTGTTTGGTGAGAGGTAAAAGAGACTTTGAAGTTTTTGAAAGAAGAATAATGCCTGAAACAACTATCAGAGCTGCGTGCATTTTAATAGCATCTCTTATGCTTATAATCTTTGTTTCATTTATTCTGGCAATAACTGAAGAGAGCACTGGTTATGATTTTTTAAACATATTGTATGAAACTGTATCTGCATTTGCTACGGTTGGGTTGTCTAAAGGTATTACTCCATTCTTAAGCAATGCTGGCAAACTGATTTTATCTCTGGTAATGCTTATTGGAAGAGTTGGGCCTATGACAGTTGCATATGCATTTTTTAAACAACATAAAAATATTGGTAATTATACTTATCCTGAAGGAAAAGTATTAATAGGATAAAGGAGAAAAAATGAAGCAAATAATAGTAATAGGGTGTGGACGCTTTGGAACTTCAGTGGCAAAGACCCTTACGAAACTAGGACATGATGTAATGGTAGTAGATCAAAACCCGGATATAATTAAAGATATTTCAGAATATGTAGCACATGCTGTGCAAATGGACGCATTGGATGAAGCATCTTTTAGAACTTTAGGTATAAGAAATTTTGATGTTGCTGTTGTGGCTATTGGTTCAGATATTGAAGCTTCTATTATGGCAACACTGATTGCAAAAGAAGCAGGAGTTCCTATAGTTATATCAAAAGCAATGAGTGAAATACATGGAAAACTTTTGACTAAAATAGGAGCAGACAAAGTTATATATCCGGAGAGAGATATGGGTATGCGTGTTGCTTTCGGACTTGTTACTCCTAATATTCTGGATGTAATTGAATTTTCAACAGACTACAGTATTATAGAAACAGTAGCGCTGGAGGAATGGAAAAACAAGTCACTTAAGGAATTAAACCTTTCCGGAATGACTGTAATTGCAATTAAAACAGGAGAACATATAAATATAGTTCCTTCTTCTGATGCAATAATAAAAAAAGATGATGTAGTAGTAATATTGGGAAGCAACGATAATTTAAAGAAAATAAGTGAACACCGGTAATCATAAATGATATATGAAAGGCATTGTCAATGGTACTGCGAAAATTAAATGAAATGTAGGTTGTTATGGATATAATAAAAAGCAAGGACAACAGTAAAATTAAATATGTGCGTTCGCTTAACTCTAAGAAGAGCCGTGACGATGAAAACTCTTTTGTTGTGGAAGGAATTAAATTTGTAAATGAAGCAATAGAAGAAAAAGCTGACATTAAATTTATATTGATAAGTGAAAGTGCTTTTAACAAATCAGAAGTTAACAGGGTTTTAAACAGAAGTGAAAGTGAAACAATTGTTTGCGACGACAATATTTTCAACAACACTGCTGATACCATCAATGCACAGGGAGCATTGGCAGTAATAAATAAGGGAAATTATTTAAGGGAAGAAATACTAAACAAATACAAATTTGTGATAATGTGTGACCGCATTCAGGATCCAGGTAACCTGGGGACAATAATCAGAACAGCTGATGCATTTGGACCAGCTGCTGTAATTTTAAACAAAGGCTGTGTGGATGAATATAATCCGAAAGTTGTGAGGGCTTCTGCAGGTGCAATATTCAGAGTTCCCTTTATTCATGCCAATTCTGATGCAGAAATTTTGCAGCATTTGAAGGAAATTGATTTTAACATAATTTCCACAGTGGTTGATTCAAATAATTCGTTTGAAAACATTAATAAAGCAGAAAGAATTTGTGTTGTTATAGGAAATGAAGGGCAAGGCGTTTCCCAGGAAATAATAGATGATTCTCATATGGACATAACAATAAAAATGTCAGGTCGAGCTGAATCATTGAATGCGTCAATAGCAGCGGGAATAAGCATTTATGAAATAAGAAAAAAACTGTTGTAATATTTTTTTCAATCTGATATAATAAAAATGTTAATTTAATATTAGGCTATGAAAAAGATATTAGGTATAAAGATATGTTTTAAAGAGAAAAATCATCTTGGCTGAAAGTGATTTTAAACATTTATACTGAACATTCACTTTGGAGCTTGCAAAATGAAACTAAGTAGTTTTGCACGGGAAAACCGTTATAAAAATGAGGCTTTTATGCAGATAGTAATTTAATGCATTAAGGCAAATTAGAGTGG